>CALCMV010000174.1 GCA_937967535.1 uncultured Saprospiraceae bacterium | reverse complement strand
TTTTGATTTTTGATTTTTGATTTTTGATTTTTGATTTTTGATTTTTGATTTTTGATTTTTGATTTTTGATTTTTGATTTTTGATTTTTGATTTTTGATTGAATTTTGCTTCGCAAAATTTTCTGTATGAGATTTATCATTTTTACGTGATGTAGAGAAAATTCATGAATTTTCTCTACATCACGAATCAGTAAATGGTCAAATTAATCAAAAATCAAAAATCATTGAATCAAAAATCCCATCAGTCCCAAAAATACCAATCCACCGAAAAGATAGCCGCCAATCACATCCGTGAGATAATGTTTTTTTAAAAAAATACGCGAATAACCTACCACGATAATTACCCCTAAAAAGAGCAATCGAAAAGCAAGATTGGGCGCGAGATATGCCAAAGTCAAATACACCAGCGCAATACGCGACGAGTGCAAACTCGGAAAACTTCCCGCATCAATTTTTTCTAATGCGTTAGAATATTTCTGCCCGTCAGGACGAGGTTTGTGGAAAAGCAATTTGATGAGAGAACCCGCTAATTCGTTGATAAACAGCGCAATGAGCAGCATTTTATATTCGGGTGTCCAGCGAAGAAAGCATAAAGGGACGAGCAGCAAAATGATAGGATTGGCAAGCGAGGTAAGGTCGCGCATCCATTCGCCGAATTTGTATTTACCGAAATTCATGGTTGGTGTTCTTTGTACTTTGTTCGTCCTTCTATCCGATCAATAAGGAATCAAAAACGACGAACAAAAACGCTCAAGCAATCAATTTCCAATTATTTCTAAAGAAAATATATCCTGAATACAGGGTCAATGCCAGCGTAGCCGCGAGTGCAATGTACATCGTATAAATCAAGGCATAATGGAAGTAAGTCGGGTAGTATATTTTGCACATAAATATCAGGTAAATGTAGCCGATACTTCCCATTTGAAGAACGGTTTTGAGCTTGCCGCTTCTGACGGCTGCCACGACTTTGCCCTGTTCGAGAAAGCTAAAACGATATGCTGTAATCACCAATTCGCGTATGATAATCGGCAGTACCCACCAAAATGAATACATGCCCAAATAGGCAAATATCGAGAGAGTCAGTAGCACATATACCTTATCGGCGATAGGGTCGAGGATTTTTCCGAGTCTGGTGACTTCGTTGTATTTTCGAGCCAACCAGCCATCCAGCCAATCGGTAGAAACCGCCGTAATACCCAAGATTCCAGCCGCTACACGCAGCCCAAAGCCTCCATAAATAATCATAAAGGGTACGCACAGACTAATGACTATTCTAATCGAGGTAATTAAATTGGGCAAGTTGAAATTCTTCATGTAAATACAATGACTGAATTTTGAATGAATGAATGAACAGTATTAGGCACTTAAAAAAATTTGAAACCAACATGTTGTCGATAAATTTGCGATATTGGTTTATCCCTCCGAAGGAGGCTTAAATTTGTCCCGTATAGCTATCGGGAGAGTTTGAACTTGTTCTTAAACTTAAACTTAAACTTTATTTAGAGTATAATTGAAGAAGAGCCATAAATGTTCACAACAACTCCAAACTCAAGTTTTTAAATTTCAACTTCGTTGAAATTATATTTTAGTGTATTTGGAAGTTGGAGTTGAAAACTCACGATATTTTCACTCCTAATTCTAACAAACTCGTTTTCAATTGATTAGGATTTTGAAAATGTATTGCATGGATGCCTATCCTGCGGGCTGCTTCTACATTCTTCAAATTATCATCAATAAATACGGCTTCGGAGGGGCTAATGTTGTATTTTTCGAGCGTATATTGGTAAATTTCGGGAAATGGTTTCCGCATTTTTAATTCGCCGGAGATACTGATGCCTTCAAACCATTGCAAAAAATCATATCGCGCCTGTGCCACCGGAAAGGTTTCTGCACTCCAATTGGTGATGGCATAAATGCGGTATTTTTTACTGTCTTTCAATGCGCTGAAAATCTCCACAGTTCCTTCTATCGCACCTGTGAGCATACTTTCCCATTCGCCATAGTACAACTTTATAAGGTCTTCATATTCAGGGTATTCGACGGTTTTTATGCGGGTAGCTTCGGCGAGGGTTCTACCTGCATCTTGTTCCTCGTTCCAATCCATTGTACAGATATTGTCGAGAAACCATTGGGCTTTTTCTCTGTCGCCATTATAGGCTTTGAGGTAAGGAATTATCGGATTCCAGCCGATAAGAACACCGCCGAGGTCGAATAGTATGGTTGTAATCATGCTTTTGTTAATGGTTAATGGTTAATGATTAATGGTTAATGGTTAATGATTAATGATTAATGATTAATGGTTAATGGTTAATGGTTAATGGTTAATTTTGATTTTGATTTTGATTTTGATTTTACCAAAATAAAAAAATAACTCTAATTCACATTAATTTTGATTTTAATAATAATAAAAAAATAACTCTATTCACGTTAATTTTGATTTTAACAAAACAAAAAAATAACTCTAATTCAAGTTAATTTTGAATTAATCATTAATCGTTAATCATTAATCGTTAATCATTAACCGTTAATCATTAACCATTAACCGTTAACCATTAACCATTATCAAAGATAACAAATATCCGAAGATTGCCCCGCCCAAGACGATAAATGCGCTATTCACTTTTTTAAATACAAAAACAGCTATCAAACTCGCCAACAAAATGACGATAGTACGCCAATCGGTCAGCGTGTCTTTTGCCATTTCAAAACATACGGCGGCTATTAGTGCAACTGCTGCTACATTGACCGCATCCAAAATAGCAGCAATAATTTTGGATTGTCGCATCTTGGGAATTAAGGGATTTAAAATTAATACAAAAAGAAATGAAGGGAGAAAAATACCAACAGTGGCGGCAATTGCACCTGCCATGCCATTCATTTGCCAGCCGATGAATGTGGCGGTAGATAGCACAGGTCCGGGTGTCATTTGTCCTATCGCAACGGCATCAATTAAGACCTGCCTTGTCAGCCAGCCGGTGGCAACTAATTCCGTATCAAGAAAAGCAAACAGCACATAACCACTGCCATAGAGTATCGCGCCGACTTTGAGGAAAGTGGCTAATATTTTGAATGTGCTAACTTGCAGATTTTCAGTGGTTTGGAACAGCAAAATTGGGATAATTCCCGTAAGTGTATTCGTGTTTTTTTTGATAAAATAAAGCAGCAAACCCAAGAAACCGCATCCAAAAAGTGCCGCAATTTCATTGATACCCAACAGAGAAGCTGCTAGCGTAATGATACCTAAAATCGCCAATTCGGTGTTTTTGATTGCCCTTTTTCCGAGCCGATATGCCGCCATGATAATGATGGCAATGACCGCAGGTTTGATGCCATAAATGAAGGGTTCGACTTGCGGCAATTGACCATACACTTGATAAAACCAAGCAAAAATACCGGTAATCACCACCGCCGGAAAAATAAAACAAATTCCCGCCACAAAAAGCCCTTTCCAGCCACCGCGTTCATGTCCGCAGTGCATGGTCATTTCCGTAGAATTGGGTCCGGGAATGAGGTTGGTCGCGCCTATGAGGTCGAGAAAATGTGCTTGGCTCATCCATTTTCTTTTTTTGACAACTTCCTCTTCCATCATTGCAATGTGAGCAGCCGGACCGCCAAATGCAATCAATCCTAATTTGAAGAATACACCCGCGATTTCTTTTAAATTACTTTTTTCGGACATATTTTTCTATATATTTTTTTGCTAATGCTTGTGTAAATATTTTCGCCCCCCTTTCGTTGAAATGTTTTTTATCAAACCAATATTTATTGTGATAAAAATGAGGAAATTCTTGAGGATAGGCAAGGTTAATACGGTTTTCTATTGGAATTTGTTGAAATAAAGGCAGTAATCCAGAGCGTTTGGGAACTAACACAAATATAAGCGTATAATTTTGATGGTCAGCCGTTTCGATGAGTTGGTTGATTTTTTGAAGGTGCGGTGTACTGTGTGCGAGGCTGTCTTTTCGAGCAATTTGGTAGCCGGTCATTTCGGCTTCAAAGGAAGTTTGTGTAGTGTCGTATTGAATCAAAAATTCTGCGTGTTTTTTGACCAATCCTTCTGTGTGAAGGGCAGATTTATCAAGAGAAACAAAACCGTCTTTTGTCTCGCCAAGTGCGCGGGTGTCGCGGTCGCTTTGTCTGAGTAGGGAGAGGAGCATTTCGCGGGTATGATTATGTTTGAATAGATTGTCCAGAAAACTTAATCTTAAATTATTGAGGTGATTTGCAGTCGCCTCGTCTGACATATCAAAGGTGTCCGACGAGTTTTTACTTGGGTTTTGTGGCGCGAACTCACCTTGCACTTTTGAAGTGCAAGGTGAGTTTTTGCGTTCGTTTTCATATTCATTTTTTACCAAAGAAAAATAATGATAATTGAGGAAATAATTGGAACGAACGGTGTGTAAATTTCTATCCGCAATAGGAACAAAGGGCTGCAATTCGATGAGAATGTGTGTAGGTTTTGCAGCTTTTTTTTTGATGAAATTTTCTAATAAATAATAAGATTCAGGATTGAAGGTAGCGCGATAACCGAGATTAAAAGAACGAGTCGTCCCTTGCGTTTGAGCATCAAAAACGGAGGGCATCGCCTGCCGATAAATACGACTCGACCCAAAGAAAAAGACATTAAACGAATCGCGTTGCTCACCCAAAAATTCCATCTTGACTGCATAGCCCGGATTGCCCCAATAATAAGGCA
>CALCMV010000173.1 GCA_937967535.1 uncultured Saprospiraceae bacterium | reverse complement strand
ACGCTCTGACCACATATAGCCTACCTGCGGAATTTCATTTGGGTCACGCCCTAATTCTATGAGTTCGGCTTCATAAACCAATTCCCAACTCAAGACTAAAATGTTTCCATTGGGCATATAGACGGCATCGTGATGCGAAAGCTGAGTAGCCGTATTGATTTCATAAGTCCAAACCGTATTATTATCCCAATCCACCAATTCTAAACCACCAGCATTACTAGCCGAAGTGAAAGGACCAAGCAAGTCGGCTTTATAGGTGCGTAACATTAATCCATTCTCTAGAAAGTAAGCCGCAAGTCCGGGTCGTGTACCTCTGTCCCATTCATTCACTAAATAGCCACATTGGTCAATGAGATAGGCTTTTGTTCCCGAAAAAGGCGAGAAAAAAGTATAGCCTTCCAGACTACCATCTTCTACTGCCGTTAGGCCCATTGTTTGGGCATTTGTTTGATTGAACATTAAAAAGAAAAAGAAAAAAGAAAATAAAGTTGACTTTTGCATGGATTGATATTAATTTGAATCAAATGTCTAAAGTTACTATGAAAATCTAAAGAGTGTGTAAAATATTAGGGGCATTTTAATGTATTTAAACATGATTCAAAATTGAAAACTGCTACAAAGACACGAAGACACAAAGTATAAATTGCTGATAAGCATGAAAATTCTTTGTGCTTTTGTGTCTTTGTGGCAAAATTAAAGATGTGCAATAGTATGTGTTTTGGCTTTTCATAATTATCTACTTGAAACATTTAAGTCTGACAGTAGTTTTTCATTTTTCCCGAATTATTGACGACAAAAATTTATCTCGCGGAATTTCCATCACATTCACTGCCACATCTTGCATCTCCTTGTACCTGTCTTTTTCAGCTTGGTCGGGTCTTACAAAATTAAAATTCATAAATCGCCAAAAAGCCGTAGCCGTAGCAGCGTAGGCGGTAAATGCCTGTAATGCGTTTTTTTCTTGATGGGTCAATTTATTTTTGAATTGATAAGCCTTTAATAAATACTGTGCTTTTTCAAGATTCAATTGCCTGTCAAAAATACAAGTCCCTACGAGTGTCATGCCTATATCATAGACCCGATAATAGTAAGCCGCTTCTTCAAAATCCATTATCGTGACTTGTCCGGTTTCCTGATTTGTGATGATATTATTGTAGAAAATGTCGCTGTGAATCAATGCTTTCGGCAAATCATCTTTGATAAACGATTGGATGTACTTGGTAGTTGGTTTCAGCCATTTGGTGAATGGCGCATCGGGTGCATGTGCCTGTGTTTCCGCGAAATGTTCTATGCCATAGCCCAGGCATCGGGGAACAAAATCAGGGGCTTCAATATGATGTAAATTTGCCAAATCCTTTCCCAATTTTTCCATTTGCTGATGGGTAAAATCAGGCGTGATAGTTCCTTTGATAAAAGTTTTGAGCAATATCGGTTTCCCTTCAAACGCTCCATTCCACGCGCCTTTTTTAGTTGAAATAATTTTAGAGGTATTAAACTCATTTTTATTTAAATGGACTAATAAACGCGCAAGATTGCTAGCTTCCTTTTCAGACTTTTGTTCGCAAATCGTTAGGATGTATTCGTTTTTGGAGGCTTTTATTCGGTAATTGGTATTTTCCGAACCACCGCTTAATAATTTATATTCCAATATTTCACCGACATCATATTGCTCAAAAATATTTTTTATAGATATATCATTTAAAATAGTGTAGTGCGACATATACTGTGAATGGCATAAATTTTGGCATGTTTAGAATTGCAGTTGACACTTTTATCTTCAAATTAAAATAATGTAAAATGTAAAATAATAAATGTAAAATGTAAAAGTTGTAGTACGCGAGTGGACGCGAGGTATTTCTATTTTATTGGTTTTTAATTTTTTAAACAATAAAAAAACGAAAATGTATTGTACACGTACTACAAGCACTTTTACATTTTAAATTTGATATTTTACATTTTACATTTCAAAAAGTGTCAACTACTTTTACAGCAAATTTAAACATGCCTAAATTTCAGAAAAAAATTTAAACATGCTCTTTTTGACGATTTCGAGATTGGCAAAATGTGCTTTCTCCGGTGTAATATTACATTCGCTTCAACGAAATTTCACCCATTCAATGCCAACAAATCCTTTCCAATTTGTTGTTTTAATGCTTCTTGTTGAAGAATATGTGGCGGCGCTGCACGCTCATTACAATCGGTAATGGGACATCGCTGACAGGTCTGGCTGACCTCGCGGACGGGGACATCATCCACAAAAGCTATCTTTTTACGCAGTTCATCATTGATAGAAAAACCAACTGTGACGCTGACATTCGTATCGGGTGTCGGGTGTGCAGGACGAGCAATCGTGAAGCAAAGATACTCATCGTCAGTACCCACGTAGCGGGAGCGTTGGGCATCAGCGATGGGCTTGGTATAGTTGCCTTTTTGCTGCATGTCGTAGAGTTTTTCGAGCAGCCAAAGTGTAATCCAACGACGACAATAATGCTCATCTGTGGCATTGCCGTAGGGTTGGTGCTGGCGACTAAGGTGGAGTTCTTTGGTGAGGAGATAGCGGTTGGTGCCGGGTTGATTATTGAAGCGCAAAAAGAACAACTCATCCAATCCGAAATGCTGCGACATCAGATTACTCATACGATGCAAAAACATTTCCGGGCTGGCATTATAATGGTTCATAATGTCGAGAAATGCCTGTCCGTCCCATTTTTTGAGCGCAAAAAATGCTTCCAAATCTCTTTTCAAATTTTCCTTTGGCATCAATAATGCCCCCGCAAAATAAGCAGCTTTAAAATTATTCAAAGCATGTTCAAAAGTTTCTATTTTTACAAATGAAGAGGTATACAAACGCGGTTCGAGATTCAAATAATTGAAGCCGATTTCTTTTGCCAATAGAAAAACGCGCTGCATATCGGTCAATTCTTTATTGACAAACAGTTTCTTTTCTTCCGGCACAAAAACCGAGCGAAAACTTCGCAACGAAGCATACTGTCCCAAGCCTTCCTCATCAATTTTGTAGCCATATTCATGCAGCAAAATACTATACAAATGTTCGAGCGAAAAACTATCACCAAAGGCTAACCGATGTTGATTGGCAAAAACTGCCGCAGCCGCTTCCAAATCCTCAAAATAATTATTGTGCAATTCTTGATAAGAACGCAAGGCAGCTACATAGAAATTTTCTTGTTGGAGCGCATACTTACGTGCAATTTCAATCAAAGTAGAAATAAATGCCCCCACACGCACAGGTGCGGTAGCCATCAATTCAACGATTTTTCCGGCTCCGATGCCAAATAAATCCAATGGAATCTCCTCCAAAATATTGGATTCGAGCAAATCGCCGATGGGTTGTAGATTTTTTGGCAGATTTGTGGAAGTGAGTTCGTCTTTTGTCGTTGAGAGTGCTTTTGCAAGTGCCTGCACCTTAGCAGATTGGGGAAATTTTTTACCCTTTTCAATTTCATTCAAATAAGAAATGGAAATCCCTGTTGCCTCCGACAATTCGGCAAAAGACAAGTCCAAATCACGACGCAATAGCCGCACTTTCAGCCCAAAAAGCAAACGCTTATTTTGTATACTAATTGACATGGCTAATTAATGCTTAGTTACTTTTTTAATTTTAATTTTAATTCGTTCTCTATTTATTTATTTCGTAAAAATAGCTTATTTTAATTGAGAATTTTATAATGTTTTGAAAAAATGAAAAGAAAAGATAAAATCATCGTTGTAGATTACGACCCGAAATGGGCAATGCAATTTGCCGAATTACGTGATTTGTTATTATGCTATGTGAAAGAGGAAGATATTATCGGCATTGAGCATGTCGGGAGTACCTCGGTAGTCGGTCTGAAAGCCAAGCCAATCATTGACCTCGACATCATAGTAGCAGATGCGGAAGGCATCAAAAGGGTCATTAATCAACTTGCCAAACTCGCTTACAAACACATCGGCGACTTGGGCGTGACGGGCAGAGAAGCCTTCAAACCTCCGCCCGAAAATGTGCTGACGGATGGCACGGGGCGCAAGTGGTTTCAGCATCATTTGTACGTCTGCCAAAGGGGAAGTATCGGACTGCGAAATCACCTCGCCTTACGCGACCACCTGCGGGCGCATACCGAAAAAGTAGTGGAGTACGGTCATCTGAAACAAGATTTAGCCGAAAAATATCCTTATGATATTGATGCCTATATTGCAGGTAAAACAGATTTTATCACAAGTATTTTAATGGAAATGGGATTGACCGAAAATGATATTTCAACCATTCGAAAAGATAATAAATGACAAATTTTCATTCTTTCACACATTCACACATTCACACATTCACACATTCAAAATACTTCTTCAAAAGCGGATGTATGAAAATGGTCAATAAAATAATAGCTGCACCGATATAAAACCCGCTATTGAGTTCTTCATTTTCCTGAAAAATAAGCGAAGCCATGATGATGCCATAAATCGGTTCTAAATTGAGGGTAAGATTGGCGGTAAATGCCGAGATACGCTTGAGGCAATTGAGCGCGAGTACATACGCGAATGTGGTACAAGCTAAAGCAAGTATCGCCAACCAAAACAAATCGGGCATGGAAGGAAGGAAAGTAGAATTGCCGAATAGCTGCCCATAAAAAGGCGTGATTAGACTCAAAAACAACCAACCGCTACCGAGTTCGACAAAGGTAATCGCCATCGGGGAAGATTCATGGACGACTTGTGTATTGAGGCTCGAAAAAAATGCTGCCAATATCGCCGATACCAATGCCATCAAAATCCCGATGGTATAGTTGTCATTCGTAAAACGAAAAATCATATACATACCCGGCACTACAAATACTGCCAATGCCACTTCGTACCACTTAATGCGCGTTTTTTTGACGAAAGGCTCTACAAATGCCGTAAAAAAACTCGTGGTTGCCATAACGCCAAGTGTTACGGATACATTGGAATACTTGACAGCACCAAAAAACATCACCCAATGCGCTGCTACGACTACACCAATTCCAGCCAACCGCCACACCAATCGGCGCGGCATCTTCCTCAATGCCTTCACGACTCCGGGCAACAAAAGCAGGCTGCAACAAGTAATCAGCAGTCGCCACCACACCATCGGTAGTTCCGAAATTTGTATCAAACGCCCCAAAATCGCCGTAAAGCCAAATAGCAAGACGGCAGTATGCAATTGCAAATATGCTTTATTAACCTGATTCAATATTATGATTGTTTTGGAGCATGTTTAAATTTTTTCTGCTGGATAAGCTTTAAACATGCTCTTTTCGCCTATTGGATTTTGGACAAAATGGGAATTAGGTAACTGGGGAATTAGGTTTTAAATTGTAACTATTTGATAATCAATTAATTATTTTCATTAATAAAATTAAATATTTGATTGATTATTTCGTGTAAAAATCTAAAAAAGTCCCGATAGTTATCGCATTTACCGAATTTCCAAATTCCCCGATTTCCTCTGTCCAAAGGTAATAATTTTGATTTTTGATTAAGGCATAAATTGTATGAGAATGTATGGTAGTTCAAAATTAAAAAGGATAAATTATCTATAATTAAAATTATTTTAATTTATTGATTATCAATGATTTATAAAATAATTTAAACATTTACACACCTAAAAGTTTTTACATGTTGTATTTTACGTTTATAGCTCGTTGTGAGGAATGACGGGATTTTACATTTTTAAAACGTACTTTTTTTGGTAAAGAAATGGTTTATACCGTTCTTTGCGATTATTTTCACACAAAAGCAATGTTATGTCAGATATTAAAGAAAGAGTAACCAAAATAATTATTGAAAAGCTCGGCGTTAAAGCACCGGAGGTGACTATGGAAGCCAGCTTCACCAATGACTTGGGAGCAGACTCACTAGACACAGTTGAATTGATTATGGAAATTGAAAAGGAATTTGACCTTTCTATTCCCGACGAAGAAGCAGAAAATATTCAAACTGTTGGTCAGTGTATCGAGCATCTTGAAAAAGTGGTTGCAGCAAAATAATTTGAATGTTGGATTGAATGTTGAATACATAAATCTTGAATGTCACAATTTGCTGATAATCAAAAATTTAGCATAAAAAAATCAACATAAAAATCCATTAGTAAGAAAACTTACAGCGATTCGTATTCCGATTTTTTCATAAAACGAAATACGATACAAATTATCTTGCTTGCTCAAAATTAAATTTAGCCAAGACATCAATCAACTGATTGATGTCTTGTGCGTTTGTGTTGTTATGAAATGAGTAGATGAGAAAATGATTGAATGAGTAAATTTATAGGTCATTTAATCATTACATTTATTCATTCAATCAATCAATCAATCATTTCACACACTATGAGAAGAGTTGTTGTCACCGGATTGGGTGCATTGACACCAATAGGCAATACTGTATCGGCGTATTGGGATGCGCTCTGTAAAGGTACAAGCGGAGCCGCACCAATCACCCGTTTTGATGCCGAAAAATTTAAAACCCGATTTGCCTGTGAGGTCAAAAACTTTAATGTCGAAGACTATATGCAGCGCAGAGATGCCCGCCGTTTGGATGCTTTCTCCCAATATGCCATTATTGCTGCCGACGAAGCCATTGCCGATTCGGGCTTGGATATGGAAAAAATTGACCTCCTGCGTACAGGCGTGATTTGGGGGGCGGGTATAGGCGGTTTTGCAACCCTCGAAAAAGAAATTTTGGATTTTGGTGCAGGTAGCGGTACACCGCGTTTCAATCCTTTCCTGATTCCCAAGATGATTATTGACATCGTGCCGGGGCATATCTCCATCAAATACGGCTTGCGAGGCATCAATTATGCTACGGTATCTGCTTGTGCCTCATCCTCTCATGCCATTATCAATGCTTTCGATTATATCAGAATGGGACGGGCAGACATCATCGTGGCTGGTGGCTCAGAAGCTGCTGTGACAGCTACGGGAATTGGTGGCTTCAATGCCGTCAAAGCCCTTTCGCAACGCAATGATGACCCCACAACTGCTTCGCGTCCATTCGACCAAGACCGCAACGGATTTGTATTGGGCGAAGGTGCGGGTTCCCTTATTTTAGAAGAGTATGAACACGCCGTAAAACGCGGTGCAAAGATATATGCTGAAATCGGCGGTGGCGGTATGAACGCTGATGCACACCACATCACTGCACCACATCCGGAAGGTATCGGCGCGGCTGATGTTATGCGATTGGCACTCAAAGATGCGGAAATGACGACTTCAGATGTTGATTATATCAATGTGCATGGTACGTCTACGCCTTTGGGCGATATTGCGGAAGTCAAAGCCATTCAACAAGTATTTGGAGAGGATGCCTACGGGCTGAATATCAGTTCTACCAAGTCTATGACCGGACATTTGCTCGGTGCGGCAGGAGCGATAGAAGCTATTGCTACGGTGCTTGCTGTGCAAAATGATATTGTACCACCCACCATCAATCATCATACGACTGACCCCGAAATTGACCCAAAACTTAATCTCACTCCCAATAAGGCACAGGAGCGCACTGTCCGTGCTGCCTTGACGAATACCTTTGGTTTCGGTGGACACAATACTTCTATTTTGGTGAAGAAAATTTAGGGATTTTTGATTTTTGATTTTTGATTGAATTCGCTACGCGAATTTTATAAAATAATTTTGCGAAGCAAAAATCAATCAAAAATCAAAAATCACTGAATCAAAAATCGCCAAATCATTTCAAAGATTCTTGATATTTCTTATGTTGCCTTTCGGCGATATTGATACTGATTTCGTAAAGTCCATAGATAGGCATGGCAATGAGGAACTGCGTAACGGCATCGGGAGGTGTGACGATAGCAGCTAATATAATGATAAATAGGAAAGCATGTCGGCGATATTTACGCATAGAATCGGGCGTCACCAAGCCGATTTTTGCGAGATAGAAAACGACTAAAGGCAATTGAAAAAGAACGCCCGTAGGAATCATAAACATGAGGATATAATTGACATAAGAAGATAGGGTGGGGCTGTCGTTGGAAACACCGCCTATCTCATAACCAATCAAAAACTTAACTGCAAAAGGCGCAATAATAAAGTAACCAAATAAAACACCAAGCAAAAACAAAGCACTTGCCACGCCAACGACACCACCTGCAGCTTTTGCTTCATGCTGATGCAAGCCGGGCTTTACAAATAGCCATATCTCTCTGAAAACGAAGGGAAAAGCCGCTGCCAAGCCCAAGATAAACGAAGTTTTGATATGCACGAAAAATGATTCGCCCATGTCTTTGGTATCAAATTCAAATACAGGCGGTGTCATGCACATCTTATCGCCCAAACCAAGGGCATTGGAGAGCCAACACATAAAGCGATAAGATAAAAAATTGGATTTGGTAGGACCGTAAAGGAAATGCTCAAAAATCAAATCGCCCATGACAAATACTATCACAGCAATACCCACAGTTACCATTACAGAGCGCATCAGGTGCGACCTCAATTCGTCGAGATGCTCAAAGAAAGACATCTCTTTTTCGGTATTTTTCGCCGGTGTGTTACTGGACATAGTTTTGATTCATCAATTTATTCAAATTCCAAGTACCAAAATCCAAATTCCAAGATATTTTGCTTTCGGTACTTATTATTTGTAATTTTTCCCATTAAAACTAACGCAAAGATAAGGATATATGTTTTAAGTAAGCTGTCAACTTCAACTTCAATTTTAAACTCAATTTTTAAAAAAAATACTAAAAGTACTCTAATTGGAGTTCTAATTAAAGTTAATAATTTACGTTTTTTATGTAAATTTTGCGACCAATAACCGTATTTAAACGTCTGATTAACAATGCAAAAGAGTAAACTGATAGATAAATTGCGCTTGGTAGAAAGAGATGAAATGCGCGATTTGGGAAAATTCGTAGAATCACCTTTTTTCAATAAAGATGAAAAGGTGGTCAAGCTATTTGATTATCTGAAAAAATACCATCCGGTTTTTGAACATAAAAAACTGGATAGGGACTATATCGCCAAAAAATTATTCCCGGAATGGAAAGATAACGCCTACAAAAAACTCAGCCATATCATGTCACGTTTATCGCAATTGGTAGATGATTTTTTTGTATGGAAAGAGGCAGAGTATGACCAATCAGAACGCTATCATGCACTGCTGAAAGCCTATAAGCGGCGGAAGGGAGATTGGTTTTTTGATAGTGCGGTGGGAGATTTCCGTAAGCATTTGGAGAAGCAGCCGGAACGGGGGACGGATTATTATTTTCATCAGTATCGGATGAATCACGAAATCTATACGCATACGGCTACCGAGCGTGTGCAGACGGAGATTGATAGTCTTGGTAATACAATTAATAATTTGGATTTGTTTTATTTCGGGGCGAAATTCAGGTATAGTAGTGAGGTGCGTTTGCGCGAATTATACTTGGCTGAGAAGAGTGATTTGGTATTATTGGATGAAATGCTAAATTCGGTAAATCATACAATATTTGCAGATAATTACTTTGTCCAAATTTTTGCGAAAGCCACTTACTTATACCAAACAAGGGATAAGAATGTATATGAGGAATTGAAAGAAATGATTCAAGATGATAGTGTTAAGTGTAGCACTCTTGAAAGGATGGATATGGTTAGCTTGGCAAATAATTTCTGTATTTTAGAATACAATCGTGGTAGTGCTGAGTATCTTCAGGAAATATTTGGGTGGTATGAATATGGACTGAAATATAAAATATGGATGAGTAAGCATATGGATCATCAAGTTTTTTCTAATATTGTAGTTTGTGCTTGCGATTTGAAAAAATTTGAATGGGCAGATACATTTATAAGAGGATATACGAAGTATTTGCGAGAAGAAGTGAGAGAAAGTACAAAAATTATGGCATTTTGCCGTTTGGAATTTTCGATGAAAAATTTTGATAAGACCTTAGAGTTGCTTCGGGATGTCGAATTTGTGAATGTTCAATACGATCTACGGGCAAGGGCTTATCAACTTAAATGTTATTATGAATTGGAGGGTTATGAAATGCCTTTTTATGATGCTTGTAATGCTTTTGCTCAATATTGTCGTAGAAATAAAGTCATAGGAGAGCAATCGAAAACAGTTAACTTAAATTTTATCAGTTTTATCAAAAGACTACATCAGGCTAAGTCTCAAAGAACAGAAGGCAGACAAAATTTAATAGACAAACTTGAGGAAACACCTGTATTATATTCTCGTTGGTTTAGAGAAAAAATTGAACATGACATTAAGGATGAATAAAAAAACGCATGAGAACTTTAAGCTCCCATGCGTTTGATGATTAGTTTTTTGTGGTCTGAATTATTTTGGTATTAATGAACCATTATTTTCTTAATAATATGATCTGTTGAGGTTTCAATTTTTAACAGATAAATACCCGGCGACAATTGGGCGGTATTGATTTGTGTTCTGTCTATCCCTTGTCGGATAGATACTTTGTGATTTAGCATTTGTCCGTCCAGAGTTATCAAACTAATATTATTGACTTCCAATTCGCCTGTTTCTACAAACAAGTTATCTTGTACCGGATTAGGATAAACATTGACATTCGGAATATTTTCTTCAGCATCCTGCGCTACTCTATAATGTTGACTCGAACAGTTATTGCCACTTCCATTAAGACCTCCCCATTTTACATCATAAATGTTTGAATCCTGACAACTGATATTACCTGTTGATGTTCCCACACGGTTACTTGCTATAAGATACATACCATTATAATGTGATTCTTGCTTGCCACTTCTTCCCATAGCTACAGTTGTAACAACACCACCACCATTGCCACCGTCTATACGAGGCGTTATTTCAAAGCCTGTTATGACACCATCTGCATCTTTGATAGGCTCAATACCGCCTTGTGTACCTACCTTATCTGTATAGAAAACCATGACGGGCTTGTTAGAGCCACCATACTGATAAAAATTAACATCGAACCTGTAATGAGCAGCATTTCCCCAATGAGGCATATTATAATCTATATCAAGCACTATGGCATGAAAAGACTCAGGATAGCTACTGGGAAAACCGGGAACAACACCGAAAGGACTGATATAAGCACCTGTGATATTAGCCCAATCACAAGCACCTGCATCCCAGATGACTGTTTCTATGGCTACATTTACGCCGTATTCGGCACTACATTTTTGAGCATTTACATTAAAAGAGAAAACTGTTAATAAGAGGGCTAATACGTTAAAAGTAATAGAACTTTTCATAATTAATTTTGAT
>CALCMV010000172.1 GCA_937967535.1 uncultured Saprospiraceae bacterium | reverse complement strand
TTAACTTTGCCTAAAGCGAATACTCGTCAGACGAATCCCTTTATTCAATGCGAATATTTTATGAGACAAATCACTACATTTCACAAAAACCTTCGTCAGACGAGTACTATCCCGCAAGCAAACTTAAACGGGTAGCCTCCAAACATGCTCTAAATCTGAAATCACTCAATCAAAAATCAAAAATCATTTTTCTTCCATAAAAAGGAAGCACACACATGATACAACAACTCGAATTGCGCTTGCTGCCCAAGCAAGCGGCAGATGGCGATTTTATCCGAAAAGAAGTCATCAAAAAATTGCGGATAAAAGATAGCGACCTCAGCGAAATTATCCAAACAAAACGTTCTATTGATGCTCGCAAACGACAACCTCTCGTCGTGTTGCGTATAGAAGCATATATAAGCGAAACTCCAAAATCTGAACCACCTTTACTGGATGCTCTTAAAATTTTACCACCCAAATCTAAGAAAGTCATTATCGTCGGTGCAGGTCCTGCGGGCTATTTTGCGGCATTACAATTGATTGAATTGGGGATAAAACCCATCATATTTGAACGCGGAAAAGATGTCCGCCAACGCCGCCGCGACCTCCGTGCCATACAACAATTTGGCGAGGTGGACCCTCATTCCAATTACTGTTTTGGAGAAGGCGGTGCAGGTACATATTCGGATGGAAAATTATACACACGCTCCAAAAAACGAGGGAATTACATCAAAATTTTGCGTTTGTTGGTAGAGCATGGTGCAAAATCTGACATTCTCATAGATGCCCATCCGCATATTGGTTCCAATAAATTGCCGCAGATAGTCACCGCGATTCGTGAGACGATAGAAAAGCATGGTGGGGAGATTCATTTTCACTCGCTGGTCACAGATTTTATTTTAAAGGAAAATGAAATGCGTGGTGTGGTGGTGGAAAAACTTGCACAGCCCATCCAAGATAGAGAGGCGATTAATCGCGTCTCTACACAGGAACATCTAGCCGATGCTGTCATACTTGCCACAGGACATTCTGCACGCGATATTTTTTATTTATTAGAAAAAAAGAAAATACATATTGAAGCGAAACCCTTTGCTTTGGGTGTTCGCATCGAACATCCGCAAAAATTGATTGACGATATACAATATCATCGTACAGAAAGGGGCGAATATTTGCCTGCATCGAGTTATAAATTGGTATCACAAATTGAGGGGCGCGGGGTATTTTCCTTTTGTATGTGTCCGGGCGGATTGGTGGTCCCGGCAGCTACTGCGCCGAGTGAATTGGTCGTCAACGGTATGT
Organism: uncultured Saprospiraceae bacterium; assembly: GCA_937967535.1. Taxonomy (GTDB): domain Bacteria; phylum Bacteroidota; class Bacteroidia; order Chitinophagales; family Saprospiraceae; genus JAHDEO01. The sequence goes on along the minus strand of CALCMV010000172.1, from coordinate 2,610 downwards.
CGCTCTCACGCCGCGATTCGCCATATGCCAATTCGGGAACAGTCGTCGCTGTAGAACCGGACGACCTCCTCCCCTATCGCAAACATGGCATATTTGCAGGTTTAGAATTTCAAAAAACGGTAGAACAAAATATGTTTGCCGCAGGTGACGGCAGCCAAAAAGCACCTGCCCAACGCCTGACCGATTTTGCCAAAGGCAAACTCTCCAAATCGCTCAATGATACTTCATATATTCCGGGCATTTACGCTGCGCCTGTCCACGAATTATTGCCTAAAGACATCAGCCGACGATTGCAAAAAGCTGTTCGCCAATTTGACCAAAAAATGAAAGGGTACTATACGGAAACTGCAAATGTAATTGGTGTGGAAAGTCGTACAAGTTCGCCTATACGCATCCCGCGTGTGCGCGAGACGTATATGCACGAACAAGTCAGCAGATTTTTTCCTTGTGGAGAAGGGGCGGGTTATGCAGGAGGGATTCTTTCGGCTGCGATTGATGGGCAGAATGTGGCGCGGGCGGTTTCGGATTTCATTCAAAAATAAAAGGAATTGAGAAATGCACACCCATAACGAAGTAGGGACAGCGCATGCGCTGTCCCTACTTCGTTATATGTTTTATGATTTAAACGTTATGGCGGAAATGCATTACGTCTCCATCTCCAACAACATATTCCTTCCCTTCTACCGACATTTTACCGGCATCCCGACAAGCAGACTCAGAGCCGAGTGATACATAATCATTATATTTAATCACCTCAGCACGAATAAATCCGCGTTCAAAATCGGAGTGAATGACACCTGCTGCACCGGGCGCGAGTGTGCCTTCGTGTATCGTCCATGCACGTACTTCTTTTTCACCTGCCGTAAAATAGGTTATCAATTTTAACAAGCGATAACAAGCGTGAATGACTTTATTGACACCGGGTTCGGATAAGCCCATTTCAGTGAGAAACTCCATGCGCTCTTCGTAGGTTTCGAGTTCGGCGATGTCGGCTTCGATAGCTGCGCTAATCAGCACGACTTGAGCATCTTCGTTGGCTACGGCAGCTTTGAATTTTTCGGTGTATTCATTGCCCTCATTCACAGAAACTTCATCTACATTGCAAACGTAAAGAATTGGTTTTGAAGTGAGTAGAAAAAACTCGCGGTAGCGTTTGCGGTCGGGGTCTTCTACCGTAAAGGTACGCGCCGGATTGCCCGATTCGATGTGCGCCTTCAAGCCTTCGGCAAATTCGACGGCACGGATGTCCTCTTTATTGGCGGTTTTGGCTTGTTTGCGGAGTTTTTCGAGTCGCTTATCGAGCGTCTCAATATCTTTCAATTGCAATTCGGTATCAATAATATCTTTGTCGCCTACCGGGTCTACGCGACCATCTACATGTACTACATTATCATCATCAAAACAACGTACTACGTGTACAATCGCATCTACTTCGCGGATGTTCGCAAGGAATTGATTGCCAAGCCCTTCGCCCTGACTCGCGCCTTTTATCAGCCCCGCAATATCAACGATTTCTACCGTTGTGGGTTGTACCTTTTGTGGTTTGACGAGTTCTGCCAATTTGTTTAGTCTATCATCGGGTACGGTGATGATGCCCACATTGGGTTCTTTGGTCGCAAAGGGGTAATTTGCCGAAAGTGCTTTTGCATTGGTCAGTGCATTGAAAAGTGTAGATTTGCCAACATTGGGCAGCCCTACGATACCGCATTTTAAAGCCATTGATAATGATTAATTGATAATGGTTAATGATTAATGATTAACGGTTAACGGTTAATGATTAATAACAATGTGTTTGCTAATTTTGAATTTTGAATGAAAAACTTTCAATTATGAAAATATTTAATTTGTTAATTTTTAATTATCAATAAAAAACAAAGTAAAATTTAAATTTATTTGTCATTCATCCCGATAATTATCGGGACAAAATTTGGCGAAGACATTGTAATAATGTGGTAATTAGTTCATTCGCAAGATTGCTATAAACTTTTTGCTATGAATTTTTTACGAAATTAATTTTATAGCATTTTTACAAGTCAAATAATATAATTTTCATTTTAATAAAAAAAATAATTATTTATAAAATACAATAAATCAATTTAAAATGTTTGTAAAAATAAAAACAAGTACAGTGAATGAGCTAATCATCAGCCACCAATCACCGATTACCAATCACCAAACAGGGCGCAAAGATAAAATTTTTCCAACCTTTTTTTAATTTTGTGGGGAGAGTTCATAGTTCGTGATTCATAGTTCATAGTTTTTACATCAATTATGAACTCCCGGCTACGACCCATGAAGGGTGCAGGACAAATCTTTAATTTCAAATTGAAATGGGAACAATGAAGTCCCTGTAATGACTGCTAAACAGGCTGACCGCGAACTCGTAAAGGCGATTTCAATCGCCAAGTGCAGTGTAATTGTTATTTGTAATAAATTGTAAGTAAATATTTTACAAATTAAATTTATTATTTACTGATGTTACGCACTAGATTTTGTCAAGTTCCTTGAAAGGCGTAGCTTTATTGCATGCAAGCACGATTAGATTTATACACAGACTACCTGTTATCCAGCTTTGGTCAGACAAGTGCGACTGGCTTATCGTCTTTAACA
>CALCMV010000171.1 GCA_937967535.1 uncultured Saprospiraceae bacterium | reverse complement strand
AATAATGCACTTGACAGCTAAAGCAGTCATTACGGAGTTTCCAGTCAGCCTGTAAAGCAGTCATTACAGCACGCTCAATCTATATTTATTAAATCAAAGAATCATTTTGACATTATAAATCCACTTATGTGTGTCACACTCAAATGTTTTTACGCTTGAAGTTATTGATTGATTTACTCAGCCTTCACCAAAAACGCGCAAGAGTTAACAATGTCTTCGCCAAATTTTTCATTCAAAATTTCTGATTGCAACGGATTGCGTTGGTGATGTAATTTAAATTGGATGATGCGCTTAAGTCGTCTGACATTTTCAAAATCTAACGATACCCCACATCTTTTTGGGCAGCCTACTCGCCTTGCATTTTCAAAATGCAAGGCGAGTAAAGTTTGTCCTTTAATTTTAAAATCAACTAATTACAAAATTTATTTTTAATAATAATAAAAATATTTTACAATAAAAAATCATACACAATAAAGAAATACGTGTTAATTAATTTAAATTATTTTATAAATATTTTTATTTAAATTTCGTAATAGATTAATTTTCAATTAAATAAAAAAATGCCTGTGGTCTGACGTTTTGTAAACGTCCGACCACTTGCCTATTTTCAAAGATGTGGGCTATCGTTAGATTTTGAAAATGTCAGACGAGTAACGAGTAAGGTTCGTAAAATGCTAAAAATCAGTACATTAAATGCTGCCATGTTTTTACCAACGCAAAACGTTACAATCAGTAAAATTTAAATTCATTTGTCATTCAAAATTCATAATTCAAAATTTGGCGAAGACATTATTTAGCAGAACCAATAAAAAAATGCGCCCTACTCACCATCTAATACCAAATCATTTTTTTGTTAAAATATAAAAAAAACCGTCTGCCATTTACCATCAAATGTCAATCGTTCCTTATCTTTGAGAATGAAAAATTTGTATATTCTTACCATATTATTATTTACAATTTCAAATGGCTTTGCTCAGAATGTTGACCTTAATCTGAATAGCAGAACAGCCGACGAATCTCTCCCGTTTAATCCGGTCTTAGAACCTTTTTATCATGGCGTAGCCTCCGGCGACCCACTTGCCGATGCCGTTGTGATATGGACACGCATAACACCCGCCGCAGACGAAGCAATTGAGGTCAATTGGGAAATGGCAAGCGATACAGCCTTTACAAATATTATTGCTTCGGGCGTATACACAACAGATGCCACACGCGATTATACCGTCAAACTCGACGTAGCAGGACTCGATGCCGCGACGACTTATTACTACCGTTTTTCGGCATTGGATGGCATGTCAATTACGGGGCGTACACGTACCGCACCCGCAGATGCGAGCGAGCATTTGAAATTCGCAGTAGTCTCTTGCAATAATTATCAATCAGGCTATTTTAGTGCCTTCGGGCGACTGGCAGAACGCAATGATATTGATGCTGTGCTACATCTTGGTGATTTCATTTACGAGTATCAGACAGGTGGCTTTGGTTATACCGAAGAGGTCGGACGCGGACATCAGCCCGACCACGAAATACTAGACTTGAGTGATTATCGCATACGATATTCTTATTATAGATTGGATGCAGACCTGAGACGTGCCATGCAGCAGCATCCCTTTATTTTGATTTGGGACGACCACGAAGTTGCCAACGACGCATGGCTCAATGGCGCAAACAACCACACACCAAATGAAGGCGATTATGCAGACCGCAAGAGTGCCGCTACCCAAGCCCTTTTTGAATGGGTGCCAATTCGTGATAATGCTACACAGACGGTTTATCGCAGCTTTTCTTATGGAGATATGGCAGATGTGATTATGCTCGATACGCGCCACGAAGCACGAACAGAGCAGGTTGATACACTCGAAGACCCGACACTCAACGACCCTGAACGCTACCTATTGGGGCAGGAACAAATGCAATGGTTTAAAGATGAACTCAGCAACTCTAGCGCGACTTGGAAAGTAGTAGGCAATCAAATTGTTTTTGCACAGTTATTTTTGCAAGAAATTGATATGACTTTATTTGATGGAGCGCGGCATATCTTCCTCGATACTTGGTACGGCTATCCTGCCAAGCGCGAAGAAGTGATTAATCATATTTCAGACAACGATATTGATAATGTATTGATAATGACCGGAGATGCACATATTTCATTGGCATTTGACATTAGTGCTTCGCCGCGTGATTCATTGCTCTACGACCCCGAAAACGGTATGGGTTCTATTGCGGTAGAATGTGTAACACCAAGTATTAGCTCCGATAATTATGACGAAGCGATAGGCTCTGTGCTGGCAAATATACTGGCAAGTGTTTTTCCGACATATAATCCGCACAACAAACTTATTGAAGGCATCCAACATGGTTATTTTATATTGGATTTGACGGCTGAAAAAGCACAAATGGATTTTTATTATTTGGATAATGGCATGGCAACACCCAATTCGCCCGAATCATTTTTTCAAGGGTTTTTTACCAATGCAGGAGAAAATTTTCTGAACCCAACCGATACACCCGCAGCACCAAAAGACCAACAAGAAATTCCTGCGCCCGACCCTACGGCAGATATGGCAACTTCTACCATCACACCGAATGAAGATATTTTACTACTTAGTGTTTATCCGAATCCGTATCGCCAATCCGTGACTTTAAATTACGCACTCGCGCAAGCACAATATGTACAAATCACGCTATATGATGCGACAGGTAAATTAATCAAAACTCTTTACAATGACCGCCAAATTGCCGGAAATTACGACCTTCGATTCAATGCAGGTGACTTGGCGGCAGGTATGTATTTTCTGCATTTGAATACAGAGAATGGGGGAGTAGTGAGGCAATTGATTAAAGAGTAATCTAACTGGACTTTGGATATAGGTAACTGGGAAATTAGGTAATTAGGCTAATGAAGACATAGTTTGTATTTATCAGTAAAATAAATATTATAATAAAGTTAATTTAAAATAAAATACAAATAATACTTGGCTCATGTAGGAAATCAGGTGGAATGTGAAGCACACGCAAATCCTATAAGGTTTTCGAAAACCTTATAGGATTGATTACCAGCACTTTACTTCAATTTGAATTGAAAATCAACCTGCGTTCCACCTGATTTCCTACAT
>CALCMV010000170.1 GCA_937967535.1 uncultured Saprospiraceae bacterium | reverse complement strand
AATTTTTCAAACTGATAATCAATAGTTTATGGTTTTGGCGAAATATCGGAGAAGGAGTTTATCGAGATAAGTGACTGATTCGATATGAAGCCAAGTTCATAAAATATTGGTTATCAGGCAGAAAAATTCCAAACATGCTCTAACCTTTTCATGCTAAAAATTCATTTTCATTCTCAAGTTAATCCTACGTGATGTGAGGAAATTGGGAACGGCAAAGAATTGATTTTGAGTTGTTTTGACCCAAGTATTAGAGGCAGCATTAGCCACTTGCAGGAGGTTGAATACCTCAAAACTCATCCATGCCCGTCGCGAAAATTTGAAAGGATTGCGCCCACGGTCAGCCCGTCTGTTTTCATCCCACAGCAAGTACGAAAATCCAATGTCAATACGGTGATAAGGCGAGTAGCGATAGGTATTCCGTGCTACAAGATTATTCTGCGGAATCCCGAAAGGCAGCCCCGTACCTACGGTAAAGTTCATATTCATTTTGAAGTTGGGATTTTTGGGTAGGTAATCTTGGAAAAACATCGAAAAACTCACCAATTGGTCAGTAGCACGCGGAACATTTGACACCGGAGTAGAAGTGCTGTCTCCTATTTGGCGGATGCTGTGTTGTATACCAACTATTTGCTCACGAGTCCTTAATAATGAGAGGTTTATCCACGATTCTGCGCCCGGTACAAACTCGCCGTTGAGCCGAAGGTCAATACCTGCGGCATAGCCTCTCGCATCGTTATTGCCGTAGTATCGAAGGCGTACATTGTCAACATCAAAAGGCACGATGTCCCACAAACTTTTGTAATATGCCTCCGAAATCAGGCGAAACGGACGATCATACATTTGGAAATCATAGACCAAACCGAGTACCCCATGTATAGATTTTTGCGCCTGCAAAACGCGGTTGATTCTGCCATCCTGACTACGCAATTCGCGGTAAAAGGGAGGCTGAAAATAAGAGCCGATAGAAGCCTTGACCATGAGGTTATTTTTCCCTTGAAGCGGTTTGTAATAGAATTGAGCGCGAGGCGTGATGATGGTTTCTCCATTCAAATCCCAGTACGAGGCGCGTACACCGAGCGTGATACCCATTTCGCGGGTCGTATCTTGGATAAATTTGAAGGTATTTTGCAGATAAGCACTATAACGATTGGATTCGAGGTCAATATTGGATTTGATAACATTGAAAAGGCGTATTTCATCATCATCATATGGGAGCGTATAGAGGGCAGAGTCGAGGCGTTCCCATTCATTGATGTCGTCAAGTATTAGTTCGCGTTGGTATTTGGCTCCCCAACGCAAATGATTGCTTATATTTCGCTTTTTTTCATCTGTAAATGCCCTTTCCCAACCACCTTTATGCTCTACATTGCTGACATTGGCAGTGAGAAAATTGCGGACAAATTGCTGCTGTTCGCCTGCTCCGATGACGGCGATAATATCTTCTCCCGCGCCTTCTTCGCCAAGATTGGTTTCCAAAATTCCGAGCGAATATCTGCCTGTAATATCAATGCGTTCGTTTTCATTACTCTGAAAAGTAGAGGCGAGAAATTTGAGGTAATAATCTCCTTTTTTGGGCAAATGATTGAGCGAAACCCCATTCATAAAGGTGTTGAAATCGCTGCGTTCCTGCCCCGAAAACAGCACGCGAAATTGGAGCGCGAGATTGATAAGACCAAGCGTGGTATTGCGTTCTTGCGGTACAAAATTGTAGGCACTTGTATTGACATTACCGATATAGGCGAGTTGCCAAGTGGGGCTAAAATCATAGGTCAGGTAAGCCTGCAAATCAAAGAAATTTGGAATATATTCTCCTGTGGTTTGCAAGCTGCCGAGCAGGTAGCGGGTTGTTTTATATCTTGCACCGATTAGATATCTAAAGGCTTGTTGCTTATCTTTTTTCTTCTTTATGCTGCCTTCCACATGCGCCGAACCACCCAAAAAACTCAGCCCAACAGAAGCCCGTACCGAATCAGGGCGTTTGTATTTGATGTCCAATACAGACGACAATTTATCGCCAAATCGCGCCTGAAACCCACCCGATGAAAAAGCAATAGAGCGTATCAAATCAATATTCGGAAAAGTCAGTCCCTCTTGCTGCCCCGAGCGCACTAAAAAAGGGCGATAAATCTCAAAATCATTGACATAAACCAAGTTTTCGTCGTAGCTACCTCCCCGCACTGAGTACTGCGAACTCAACTCGTCGGCACTACCCGTTACGCCCATCGCCAATACGGATATGTCCAAATTGCCACTCGGCGGCGGTAGAAAATCAAAGGGTTTGGTGGAGATAGATTGCAGTGTACCGACCTCATCACGGATGCGGTCTTGGCGTACCGTAGCCGTTTCGGTTTCGATGGCTTTGCCTTGTAGTTTCACATTGATGGTTTGTTTTTGCCCTTGTTTGAGATTGATGGTGTAGGGTACTTTTTCGTAATTTAAATGGTCAAATTCGATGGTGAGATTACGATTAGGTGGTAAATCAAGGCTAAATTTTCCCTTTGCATCGGTCGTAGTACCAAGCCCTATATTCGGTTCGCCGATATTAACAAATTCGATAGGCTCACCCGTCTTGGCATCAATGACTTTGCCATTCAAGTTTGCCTTATTTTGTGCTATGCAAAATATGGATAATGAGCTGAATATTATTATTGAAAATATTTTTTTCATGTAAACTTATTTTTAAGTAAGTGGTTGGACTGAACTAAGCGACACTTTCAGGTTTTATAATTCGCTGAAGGCGAATTTCATTATTGAGCTTGAACTTGACACTTGAATTTGTACTTGCACTTACTTACCTCGTTCTTGATTGAGTTTTTGCAAAAAAGAAAATCTGCATTGTATTTTCGCAGATTAACGTTTTTATAACATTGAATATTGTAAATGGCTTTTTCATAAAAATAAAAAATAATTAGAAACGCTCAAAAAGAATCCTCATTCCGCACTGCGATGTGGAATGAGGGTTCTTTTTGGGCGTTTTTTAGGTCGAATTATTTTGAAATTAAATTACATAATAATTTGTAAAATATTTATTAGTAATTTTTATATAATTAAATTAATTATTAATAACTATTTTTTAAAAAAAATTTATAATTACTTCAAAATCAAATATTAATCGCATTTAAATAATTATAATTCAAAAATCCTATAATAAGAAATTCAGATAAACGCCTATTTCCCAGAAGAAAACCAAATTAAAAAATAGGGGCTCGCGTTGGCTGACCATCTCCATGTACTTTCGGATGTTTTCTTTCTCTTCCTGCCGTCGTTGTTGGTGTGGTCGCTTGTTTT
>CALCMV010000169.1 GCA_937967535.1 uncultured Saprospiraceae bacterium | reverse complement strand
AATCATAAGTAATTGATTATCAGTTATTTAATTTTTATTAAGGTAATAAATATTCAATTAATTAAATTTTATAATTATTTGATAAAAAACAATTTACCTAATACCAAATTTCCTAATTCCCCAATGTCCAAAGTCCAGTAAAAGAAAACTACCGCCAATAAATAAGGCTTCATGCGGCACAGCGTGCCAAGCACTGAAGCCGATGTTGGACGTGCCGATAGGTAGCGGCGACGAAGCTCAAATCTTAAATACTGAGCGATTATGGGGATTCAAAGGAACTACTTTTTGTGATTAAGGCGTTTCTGTTAGGATTTTTTGTGAGTGTTCATTTTCGTAAGTTCGCTTTTGGGTGATTATCAGGGTTGGGCAAACTTATACGGCTAGCCAATTTTTGCTTACGCTCAAAGTGTTGTGCGCGGTCTTTTTTGAAGAAACACAAATCGGGTTCCTAATCGTTTCGGGTGAGTTGTATCATTATTTTCTCTATACCGACAAATCCTAAGTCATTATCCACCACATAAGTATCCAAGATTTTGTATAACCTATTTTTTGATTCTATGTAATATACGATTTTTTGTGAAATTGTACAATACAGCTCTGTACTTTCGTCCAAGATAAATCCTTTGATGAGGGATGCTTTGAGTTGTTGGTTTGCCCATATTCGGAATTGAGTGCTGCGATGTGGGTGGACTTGATGCTTGTGGACGCGAGGCGCGGGCTGGATGCCGTCATTCGTCGGCACAAGAGCACCACGCTACGTGAATTGATGAGGGATGCTTTGAGTTGTTGATTTGCCTACACATCCTGTCTGCAACTATATCTATTTTTCTAAATTTTTCAAAAGAAAATGTCAGATGTTCTTAACTTGCACATATCGCAGCCTAAAGAAGTATAATAATTTGGCTCATGTAGGAAATCAGGTGGAATGTGAAGTAAGCCCAAATTCTATAAGGTTTTCGAAAACCTTATAGAATTGATTATCAGCATTTTATTTTAATTTAAAATGGAAATCAACCTACGTTCCACTTGATTTCCTACATGAGCCAATAATTTTATCAAATGAAAAATATCCATATACTCATCTGTTTATTTGTTGTTGCAAATATACAAGCGCAAGACAGTACAAACATTGCAATTATTGGTTGTCACAAACAAAACAACTCTGCGCCTGCATTGGAATATATTGCGAATATAATGCAGCCGGATTATTGCATTTGGGTAGGTGATAATGTGTATGCAGATACGCGCAATGATGCCCAACATATTCAAAATCAGTTGGATAAATTGGCTGCCAAGCCCGGCTTCGAGGAATTAAGAGACAATTCGACTTTCATGGTCACATGGGACGACCACGATTATGGTCTGAATAATGAAGGGAAAGATTATCCTTTGAAAGAAGAAAGCAAGCAGATTCATCGTACATTTTGGCAATTGGAAGATGAAATCCCCGCCGACCACGATGGCGTATATTATGCCAAATTGGAAGAACAAGCGAATGGCAAAATCCTCCAATTTATCATGCTCGACGGGCGATACAATCGCGACGATGAAGGCAAAAAAGCCGATGCACTTGGGGAAAAGCAATGGGCTTGGCTCGAAGCGGAATTGCAAAAACCGGCAGATTTGCGCTTGATTGTTTCGGGTTATCAGGTTTTGTTGGATTGCCCGACACGCTGGGAGGCTTGGGCAAAACTCGGCGATTCTCGCAAGCGATTATTTGACCTTATCAAAACGACAGAAGCAAAGGGCGTAGTCTTCATCACAGGCGACCAACACTATGTCGAAATTCTGAAAAAGAAGAACGCACTCGGCTACGATGCTTACGAAATTATGGCATCAGGCATCAACCAAACGGAACGCCCAAGCAGGCGCAATAATCGCATACTCGGACCGGATTTGACGAAACATTCCGCGCCACAAATCACCATTTACTGGAAAGAAACGGACGAATACGCACCACATATTTACTTTAAAAATATTGCAGTAGAAACAGGTAAAAAAACATCCAAATATCGTATTTTTATGTCGGATATTGGTTTGTAATTCAGATATCCGATTACATTCTCTCTGACTTCTGACTTCAAAGACACTTTAATATGAATCATCAACGCATAGATTTACCCTTAGATGAAAAACACAATATTGCGCTCTGGAAAGTCAGCGACAAAGGGGATGATATACGCCATGTTTTTCTGACACATGGTACATTTTCCAATCGAAAAATCTGTATGGGCATGGCTGAATATTTGGCAGAAAATGGCTTTACCTGTTGGATATTGGAGTGGCGCAATCATGGCGAAAGCGACCAATACAAAGGTAAATTTGACTTTGAAACGGTGGCAAAAGAGGAACTTTTGGTGGCACTTGATTATCTATTGAATCAATTGAACATCGAATCAATAGACTGCGTGACGCATAGCGGCGGCGGTTTGTGCCTCACGATGTTTTTGATTCATCATCCGGCTTATATTTCCCGAATAAATACGGCTACTTTTTTTGGGTCGCAAGTGACGGGGGCGGCAGTTGGGATTAAAAATTATCTCTTGATTTCGATAGGCAGGTATCTCTCATGGTTGGTGGGTTATGTGCCTGCAAATTGGTTTGGTCCTCCGCATAGAGAAAGTCATTACTTTATGAAATTGTGGTACTATTGGTCATTGAAGCGAGAGTTTCGAGGAGAAAACGGCTTTCATTACACGCCCGAAATGCCGATGATTGACTTCCCGATTTTATCTATAAATGGGGCGGGCGATACCTTTATTGCACCGCGTCAGGGTTGTGAAGATTTTCTACATGCCTTTAAAAATCCTAAAAATAAATTCCTTTTTTGCTCAAAATCAGGTGCTTATAAAGAAGATTATAATCATGCCCGTATTATCTTCTCTCGTAATGCACAAACGGAGATTTATCCGAAAGTCTTGGATTGGATAAATGCCTGAAAGCATATCCAAGTTCCGAAGTTTTCATATTTGTTTTTTGGGATTTGAAATTTGCTGCTTGCTGCTTGGAATTTATATTCGTATCTTGGCTCATAAAACATCTGATTTGGATAGCATAAAACACTTTTTTCATATATTTAAGGCTTATCTTTCAAAATCGGTGCATCCTTCTTCTTTGGGTTTGTTTCGTATTTTATTTGGCTGTACGATGTTTGTACAAATCGCCTATTTTATAGCCACCGATTTCGTACAAACGCATATTAGCAAGCCTATCATTCATTTTCCATATTATTTTTTCCAATTTGTTGTGCCTCTCCCTTCTCCCTTTATGGACGTATTGATGTGGCTGATGTTGGCGGCGGCGGCTATGATTGCAGCAGGTTTTTTGTATCGTTATGCCGTTGCTTTATTCCTGATGAGTTTTACCTATTTGTGGCTGATTGATAAAGGCTTTTTCAATAATCATTACTACTTAATTACGCTTTTGTGTATTTTATTATTATTGGTCAGAGGAGATGCTTGGGCTGTACTATGGAAAAGAAAATCCGATAGAAAAAAACCAATAAATTATATACCAAATTGGCAAATATTTATCCTGAAAGCACAAATCTTTATCGTATTTTTCGTAGCAGGTATCCACAAAATTAATCCCTATTGGTTGCTACACTTTCAACCCATGGAATACATCCTCCATGCGAAAGCAGATATTTCGGGTTTGGCATTTTTGCGGCATACGGCACTAGCGGCTTTTTTTAGTTATGGAGGGCTGATTGTTGATATTTCGATTGGTTTTTTGCTTTGGTGGAAACGCAGCCGAATGATTGGTATTTTTATATTGATTGCTTTTAATTTTCTTAATTTTTGGCTGTTTTGGAATATCGGCGAAATCGGCATCTTCCCCCTCCTGCTGCTATCCACGATTGTACTTTTTCTCGAACCCGATAGACCTGCACGTTGGCTAGGCAGTAAGCCCGCAGTTCACAGTCCGCAGCCCGCAGTTCACAGTCCACCTTTTATCTCATCTATCATTATCATTTATTTACTTTTTCATTTGCTTTTTCCTTTTCGCCACCTGCTATATCCGGGTCACGTAGATTGGACGGGCGAAGGACAACGCTTTGCATGGCGCATGAAAATTATGCTCAAAGAAGCTGATATTCATTTTTTTATAAAAGATGATAATGGCGATATATATCCCGTCCCCGTCAATAAAATGCTTTCTCCCAAACAGTATAATAACCTCATTTATTATCCCGACCTCATACCGCCCATTGCCCGGGCAATGAAAAAACAAGCCATCAAACAAGGCATTACAGCACGACAAGTCGTAGCTGATTTTAAGGTCAAATTTATGGGTGTACATCCCGCCCAAGCCATCGTATCGCCCGATACCGACCTGACGCAAGTGCGTAATCACCCATTTTTACATTCCCAATGGATAATGATTTATGATTGAGTACATCGTAATTTAAGTTTCTTTATGAATTTAAATAAATGTAAAATAATAAACTCACATTTCTGTTAAATTTTTTTGAGTTCAAAATTTCATTGATTTTCAATTAATAATAAATAATTATAAATTAATATTTAATTAAAATTATTAAACAATAAAAAAAATAAAAATACTTTGTACACGTACTATAAGCACTTTTACATTTATTATTTTACATTTCTAAAAAAATATTTAATTAATATTATTTTGGGCTACCCGTTTAAGTTTGCTCAACTTTGATAATCAGTAAGGTTCTTCTGCATATTTTACGGAAATAATATTTGACTATTATTTATTTGTTATAAAAAATAAAAATTACCCGAAATAGATACTTAATTTTGCTTTAATTGACTTTTGGGA
>CALCMV010000168.1 GCA_937967535.1 uncultured Saprospiraceae bacterium | reverse complement strand
AAAATGCGATGTTATTTTTTGTTCAATCAAGGCGCGAAAATGTGAGTCCCGAAAGCATTCGGGATGACCATTTTTGCAACGCAGAGTGAGCGAAAAAGAACGAGTAGTTTGGGTAGATTATTTGTTGCGACTTCCCTTATTAAACCAAATTAAAGAATTTCGAAGTCATCGTAAAGGGCAAACTGCTCGGATTATACTCGTCATGTTGAAAATTCTTTTGCTTATTTTAAGAAGAAGGTAATCATCTTAAATGAAATATAATAGTCCGTTCTATTTACTACCACAGCGCGACTCAGGCGCATTGACCAACGACGAATTAAAGCGTTGGAAGAAGGAACTATTGCTTCAATTTGACCTTAAAAAAAGCACGACAATCAACATTAACCAAAAAGAATACGATAAGAATGACGTACTACAAGCTATTGATAATCTGAAATATACGCCCGAATATCATTGGCGATTGTATCAAAATAAAACCTTGTTGGATTTTATCGAAAAAGGAAAAACGGATTTCTTTTTTGATAAGACAGCTTGGGTAGATTTTGAGGATGTCGAGTACCGAAATTGGTTGGCACAATGGTTTATTCCGATGTATGATTATATGTTGGCAAATGCGACGAATACGCCAAATCGTAGAGCAGTCAGAGCCTTAGAAAATCTGCTGACCTGTGGTTTTGTACTCCCGCAGGAATGGCAAGATGAAGCCTCTCAATCAAGCTATCGCGCCTACACGCATTATGTAAAACAGGCAGAAAATATACTGAACGATAAGCCGATTGTCAAAGGCGATAAGGTGACGCTAAACCCCGAAATTGAGCCTTTTTTGAGCGAGTATTATGCTGAAATGCTGTGTATTTTGCCCAAAAACTTCGCAGAGATACGCGAGGATTACGGTGCTTTTGCTCATAATGTCATCGCAGAGGTATTCGACCAAGCGAGAGACCATGATACGATTGAGAAAAACACTTTAAAATTGCTCAAAAAAGCCGCGAAGATTGATGTCAGGATTCGTAATGACAATTTCTCTAAGGAACTTTTATCTGATATGTGGTACAATAAATTTTTGGGTAAAATTGACAAGTGGGGATTGAGTGGACCGCTACTGCTATTGATTTTTGCCTTGCTTTTTGGAGCCATTGCAAAAATCGGCGGATGCAATAATGATTCTCCCAAAGAAGAAAAATTTATCGAATATCATGCACCCCAAAAAACGCCGTCCACCATCCACCGTCTGCCATCAACCGTAAAATTATGAAATACAATAGCCCATTTCACCTCTTGGAAGGGCGCAATGCAAGCGCATTGACCGACGATAAATTAAAACGTTGGAAGAAGGAATTTATGCTCCAATTTGACCTCAATCAAAGTACAACTATCAACATTAACCAAAAAGAATACGACAAAAATGATATTCTACAAACCTTTGATAAGCTGAAAGATAAACCGGAATATCATTGGCGATTATACCAAAATCAGTCACTTTTGGATTTTCTCGAATATAAGAATGTTGATTTTTTTGATGAAGAAAAAAACTGGGCAGATTTTGAAGATATAGCATATCGAAATTGGGTAGCACAATGGTTTATTCCGGCGTATGATAGCATGATATGTCGAATTACAGAAGTAAAAAATCGCAACACGCTAAAGAGACTCCAAAGGCTAAGTGTCTCTGATTTCCAACTGCCCGAAGAATGGCAAGACCAAGCCCTCGTAAAGACGCATCGTGTGTTTAAAACGCTTATTCAACGAGCAGAATTTGCACTTGAAGGCATATTTATTCCCAGAGATAGAAAGGTGAAATTTAAACCGGAAATTCATCAATACCTTGATGTGCATTATGCCAATGTGCTCAATATTCTGCCGGATAACTTTGAATATCTTCGTAGAGAATATAGCGATTTTTCATACAATATCATTATTATCGCATTCAATGGAAGAAGAGCATTCAAGGAGTTTGAAAAACAAAGTCTTAGAAGTGTTGCGGAAGCTGCCAGAATAAGTGTTGCTATTGATGACGACAAATACTCGAAAAGTCTATTAGAAGATATTGAAGCATATCAAAGCCAGAGTTGGTCAAAAGACTTGAGTGCCGGTCTTATATTTTTGTTGTTGTTGATATTACTCATTAGATTGCTTAACTTTATAAGTCGTATGTAGATTGTCTAAGAGCATGTTTAAATTTTTTCAAACTGATAATCAACAGTTTATGGTTTTGGTGAGACATCAAAGAGGGAGTTTATCGGGATAAATGACCGATTTGATGTGAAGCCAAGTTCATAAAATGTTGGTTATCAGGCAGAAAAAATTTAAACATGCTCTAAAATACCATTAATCTTAAAATGAAATACACCAGTCCATTCCACCTATTACCCACGCGCAATACGCACGTACTCACCGCCGACGGATTAAAACGTTGGAAGAAGGAGTTGATGCTCCAATTTGACCTCAACCAAAGTCCTGTTATTGATATTGATGGAAAATCTTACGATAAAAATGACATCATACAAGCCTTTGATTTGCTGAAAGATAGACCGGACTTTCATTTGCGTTTGTATCAGAATAAATCCTTGTTAAATTTCATCGAAAAAGGAGATATTGGCTTTTTTGAACAAGAAAAAAACTGGGAAGATTTTTGGGACACCTCTTATCGCGATTGGATAGGACAATGGTTTATTCCTGCCTATGACAAAATGGTGTACGGCTTGGTAGAAAATAAGAGTTTTGAGGCATTGGAAGACCTACAGAATTTACAATCTTCCAAGTTTCACCTGCCCGATTCGTGGGGAGGCGAGGCGCATCAAAAGGCATATCGCCACCTCAGTCAATTTGTAGAAAAAGCGGATGTAGCACTCGAAGCCATGCCTCCCGTCGAATTTCCGAAAATTAAACTACACAAAGAATTGCGCGAATACGTTGATTTGTATTATGCCAATTTAATGAAATTGCTGCCGCAAGAATTTGAAGGTTTGCAGCGTCAATACGGCAATTTTGCACACAATGTCATCGCGAGTATTTTTCATACAGAAAGAAAATTCAGAGATATTGAGCGCGAATCACTCATCACCTTGCGCGATGCTGCCCAAATTGATATTAAAATCCGCAATGACGATTATTCTAAAGGATTATTGCCACTTATCGACGACTATCTTTTGGGAAAACGTACCGAAACCACCAACGAAAAATCAAATTATTGGTTGTGGGTATTGCTTGTGCTTGTCATTTTTGGGCTGCGGGTCTGTCGGCATATGCCCTCGGATGATAATAAATTTGCAACAACAACCATTATAGAATATAGCAATATTGATTATTTTAAAGATGTTCAAAAGTATGACATTATCGGTACTTGGGATGCTGTACAATCGGGCAACATTAAAAAAACGCTCACTTTCACCAGTGATTCTTCGGGTACGATGCTTGCACTGATTCAAAACCCTTCAAGGCAAGAGCTATGCAAAATTAGCGGAGAATTTATGTGGACTTTGGTGGGGCAGGAACTTGATGTATATTTTAAAAATATTCAATTGCTTGAAGATTTTACCCAAGCTAATTCGACGGATAATTTGCTGAAAGACAAGGTTATAGATAATTTTTCTGAATCACTCAAAGTACATGCAAAGCGAGTGGATAACACCGTAGTAGTCTCAAGACTCACAAACAAAGAAATCGCCTACAAGCGTGATAAACCCGTTCAATTCACAGCCCAATATCTAGAATTAGTAGCCGAAAAAGAACGATACAATAGAGAAACTGCCTATGTGATGAGCCGCTATGACCGTTCAAAAACCGCAGGAAAATTTGACATCGAACGAGGTAATGACGGCAATTGGTATGCTTATTATAATAATGAGAAGGTAATGATTGCAGAGAGCAAAATGCATTATGGCAAATATGCCTTTGTACCACTCAAATGGACGAAAAAACAAGGTAATTGGAGTAAAGGAGGACGTTTCAAAGACATTCGCTATATAGATGTCAATAACCGAACAAACATCGGTGAGTTGGACATGTATTTTATATTGACAGATGGTTTGCAAATCAAATTTAAAGCCGGTACACAAGGCATTCAAGCGGATAAAGTGCAAGAGAAAATCGTAGAGCTGCCACCGCCACCGCCTTCTCAGTCATTAAACAAACCTAGTGGAAAATTATCCGCCACACCTCTCAAATTGCCTAAAATGATGAACATTCCGGCAGGTACATTCACAATGGGTTGTACCGCAGGAGATAAGAATTGCAATAGCGATGAAAAACCCGCACACAAAGTCACCTTGGATGGTTTCCGCATGAGTCGCTACGAAATCACGAATGTTCAATACTGCGTTTTCCTAAATGAAAAGAAAAAACACAAGGGGACAAAGGATTGGTTAGATTTAGAACACGCTGCATCCGGCATTGTACTCCAAGAGGACGTATACCACTCCAAGCCCGGCAAAGAATACCAACCCGTCGTCAAAGTCACTTGGTATGGCGCGATTTCGTATTGCTTGTGGTTGAGCGAAAAAACGGGCAAAAAATACCGCCTGCCCACCGAAGCCCAATGGGAATATGCCGCACGCGGAGGCACTACGCACAAGTATGCAGGTAGCAGCAACCCAAATGATGTAGCTTGTTATTATGAAAATACCCGCCAAATCTGCCCCGTCAGGAGTAGCCGCCGACCAAATGGCTACGGCTTGTACGATATGAGTGGCAATGTATGGGAATGGTGCGCCGATTGGTACAAAGAAAAACACTACGCCAAAAAGACTTCACCGGAAAAAGGACCTTCAAGCGGCTCCAAGCGCGTACTCAAAGGCGGTGCATGGACGGAAGAAGCACAACCCTGTCGCGTATCGCATCGCAGTTGGTATTATCCGACTTATAGCAGCAATAATTTGGGATTTCGGTGTGTGGTGAATGATTGAGAGGTATCTTAAATTGGTATCTACATTTTTAACGCTTGCGCGTTTTTGGCAAAAGATGAGTAAATGGGTAGATGAATAAATGAGTAAATTTGAAATGAAATAATGTTTTAATGAATCAATAAACTCAAGTGTAAAAACATTTACTCATTTTATCATTTATTCATCTACTCATTATGCTAGTGGCTTTTTTTATTGCTTTGCCAATTGGGGGTTATCTATTGTTGCAACTGATCTTATATCTTTTAAGTATTTGGGTGTAGGATAAAAAAAAGACCGACTATCGAAAAATCAATAATCGGTCAATATGGTGGAGGGAATAAATCAATAAGATTTTCTTTTTCTTAAATGTACAGTTTATATCTTTTAATTCAAACTATTATTGATAGTATTTTCTTATATAAAAATAGTCTTTGGTTATAGTAATATGTTCGTTAATTTTGAATAAAAAAATGTTTAATTTATTAATTAATCATTATCAGTAAAAAACAAAGTAAAATTTAAATCAATTTGTCGTTCAAAATTCAAAATTTGGCGAAGACATTAATTATAAATGACTATCTATTTTCTAAAGTAAAAATTTCCTTCAATCGAAGAATTTTCCCATGGCACTTGCATCCCTTGTGAAAGACGGCGTACATTCGAGCGCACAATTTTAAAGACATCCTCAATACGAAGGTCGGGATAACGCAAGGCTTTGATGAGTTCTTGGGTGTACAAACCGTTGGTGCCTTCGCCGTCGGAAGCTACCGAGCCGGGAGAGGTCGCATAAGCGATAAATGTCCCGATAGGCGGTACAGCGATACCCGCCAAACCGTTTCTCGCAGAACGATATTTTGCAGCAAAAGGATTATCACGACAAGCATCCAAAACGATAATATTCATATCATTGCCCGAATTTTCAAACTCATCGAGCAAATAACCCAAATGTACTGATTTGTATTTGATGTCTTTCTCTTTTTTGATGTCGGCACTCACAGGTACGAGGTAATTTTCGCCATCTACCTGCACGCCATGTCCTGCAAAATAGAACATGCCTACACCACCGTTTGTGCGGAGTTTTTCGCCGTACTGATTAATGACGGTTTCCATTTGCTGATAATTGAGGTCTTTGTGGTGCATCACTTCAAAACCCACTTCGCGGAGAACCTTAGCCACAGAATCGGCATCATTGCGGGCATTGGGTAGCGGCGAAATATTGTAACTGCTATTGCCGATAATAAGGGCGATACGCTCTTGACTGCCCGTACCTTTATCTGTAACAGGAACAGGGTTTTCGACTTTCAGTGTATAGCTATTCGTGTATTCATTGCCGCGCGAATCGCTGGCTTCGACCCACAAATCGCGTTGTCCGGCTGCCAATGTCACCGTAGCATCAAAATCTGTACGCTTCGCTCCCGGACGACTCAATGCCGCCTGTACGCCACCAACCCAAACACTACTCACACCACTTTCGTCAATCGCATATCCGCGCACACGCAGCGTATTGCTCTTTGCCACAACGGTAAAACCGCGTGATACGGCAGGCTCGGTAATCGTGACTTGTGGTGCTACTTTATCGCCGCCGCTTGTGGTTGTCGTTGGTGTAGTCACTACGGTAGTTGTAGAACTGCTGCCACCCACTACGGGAACGGAAGGTACGGTCATCCCTGCGATTTCCTGCGTGATATTGCCATTGCTCCAGATACCTGCCCGTTGTTTCATATCCGGGAAAAAGTAGATACCTTTGCCATGTCTTCTCGCATCTTTCCATTCGCCGACATACTTGCTGCCATCGGGCCAATAATATGTACCCGCACCGTTTTGCTTGCCGCCTCTGAAGTCGCCTTCGTAGTATTGCCCGCTTTGCCATACGTATACGCCGACACCATTGATACAATCTCCTTTTGTACAACCTTTACTTGTACCGCTTGATGTGGTCGTTGTGGCAGTAGTTGTTGTCGTGGTTGGTCTGGTCGTTGTGCTTGTATTGGCAGTTGGGGCGAGTTCATTGTCTTTCCAGATGCCTGTTTTTGCCACACCATTCGGGCTATAAAATGTACCCGAACCATTGCGCCTGCCGCTTTGCCAATTGCCTGAATATTTGCTGCCGTCAGCCCAAGTGTATGAGCCGCGTCCTTCAAATTTGCCATTGCGCCAGTCGCCTTCGTAGCGTTCACCGTTTTGCCAGATGTACAAGCCCTGCCCGTTTTCACAATCGCCACTCATGCAGCCTGTTGTTTTGGTACTCGTGCTTGCTGTGGTAGTCGTGGTGTTGGTGGTATGCTGTGCAGGTAGTTCTTTAAGCACTCTGCCATGCTGCCACTCTGCGTATTGCGTTTTGCCCGATGCCCAATAATAGGTACCTGTACCATGCTGTCTGCCGCTTTGCCAGTCACCATCGTAGCGGTGTCCATTGGGCCAACTGTATTCACCATTGCCGTGCATCTGTCCGTTGCGGAAGCTGCCTTTGTAGCGTTCACCGTTTTGCCACTGATATGTTCCTACACCATTATAACAATCGCCACTTACACATGCTCCTTGCTGTGCATAGGCAGTCGCGCTAATCATTAGAAATGAGATAAGAACTATCAGGCTTGTGGTGATTTTTGTGATATGCTTCATCTTATTAAGTTTAAGTTTAAGATGAAGTTTAAGTTTAAGTTAAGATTAAGTTTAAAAATTTAAACTTAAACTTAGACTTAGACTTAAACTTACTTATTCGTGTTCAAGTTCAATAACAACAGGGACGATGCTGTGTTGTCCTGCATTGGCGGAGAACACGAGTCGATTGCTGATATTTTTATATTCGATGTGATTTTGAGGAACGAGTTGATGCCAGAGAACTTTGTAGAGGCGTTGCATAAAATTGCCGCTGACGCGCTCCATTTCCTGCATGACCAAATCCATACGAATGGGGCGTTTGGAATATAAGACACAAATATAATCTTTTCCTTTGGTTTGGTCCATTTGGAACATGCTGCCGGCACTTGGCAATGTCATACGCGAATTTTCAACGGAAATGTACGCGGTTTGATTCGTTTGAGGGAATATTTGCGTGTTTTTCTTCGTCAAATCCGAACCAATCACATAGACAAATCCAATGTCATTATTGGTCATGGACATTTGGTAGTTTGTACCCGAATAAAAGGGGCGCGTGGGGCGGTATAGATTTCCGTCTAATGACATATCTACGGCGCGTCCGCTAATTTGCAGCATCACTTCGCCGGATAGTATGTGGTCTTTTGAGGAGGTGGTTGTGATGGAAGTTGTAGTTGTTGTTGGTTTTGGTTTTGTGGTGGTGCTTGGTTTTGGTTTTGGAGGGGAAGTGGTGACGCTTGGTTTTTTGACTCCATCTGCTATATTGTGTATGGCTAGGCCTTTGGGCATGGTCATGTAGCTACGCATATTGATGGCTGCGTAGTTCATCCGTCCAAATTGTCCTTTGGAGAATCGCTGACGGCAGCCGTCGGCAGAGTATGCCATGATGTTTCTGGGGTCGGGGCGGTATTTTTCGCCGCGTGCATCGCTGCGTGTACCTGTGTAATTGCAGTTGCGGTCTACTTCGTTGATGATCATGGGGTCGGCGGCGGTGTCGCAGAGGTTGTCGCCTGCTTTTTCGCAATTGCGGACATCGGCTGTGCGCGTGACAAGTTCTTTTTCTTTGCCACGCCCATGTGTATGATAGAGCGAAAAGAAATGCCCTAGTTCGTGGATGAGGGTCGTGCCGCCGTCTACACAAGCATTGTCCAAGATGATACGGTCTCTATCGGAATAGGAAGAACTTTTGTTGGGATAGTAAGAGTAACCGCAGACTTGTACCTTGCCTTTGTACACAGAGCCAAAGAAATAAAGGTTGATAACATTATCTATATCGTGTTGTCCGCAAAGTGCTTGTTCGTTGGCATTGCTAAAATTATAGTATTGGTCAGAGTCAATATAGTTGATGCCTTTGAGCATGACAAAACGCAGATTGGCATTGATGTAATGTTCATTGACTTGCTGAAGGGCTGCCATGAGGGAAGCCTCGTTCATGCCGCCTGTGCGATTGGCACGACGTACTATGTGTACTTTGACGGGCATATCGCGCACGCCGCGTGTGATGTTGGCATTAAAACTCCGCATGGGGGTTTGGGTGCTTTGGATGTAGGCGTGGTCTTCTTCCGTCAGTTCGGCACCGCATTGGGCATGAAGATTGGCGGATATGAGGGTCAGTAAGAGGCTTATTGCTATTCCGATATATTTCATTCGCAAGTAGATTTTTTAAAAAATCTGTCCGCAGTTGCTTAGTCCGCAGTCCGCCGTTCATGTACGAGTTAGTTTACGTATAAGCGGCGGACTGCGGACTACCAACTGCCGACTATTTCTTCTTTATCGACACAATTATTTTCATTTTACACGTATCATTTTGCTAATTTTATGCCATAAATAACATTTGTGTAAACATTAAAACGGGATTTTAACATGAAAAGGGGGTATCTTTCTGAAGTTTTAGCGTTTTGTTAACTTGTTCAGGATTTTTGATTTTTGATTTTTGATTTTTGATTTTTGATTTTTGATTTTTGATTTTTGATTTTTGATTTTTGATTTTTGATTTTTGATTTTTGATTAAATTTTGCTTTGCAAAATTCTCAGTATAAAAATTCGCACAGCGAATCAATCAAAAATCAAAAATCATCAAATCATCAAATCCTTTGCGTTTAGTCGTTAAAATGTAAGATTTGGTCGAATTCTGGTCATTTATCAAGCATTAAAAGAAATAAATCTCGTATATTTGTGTTGTATTATTAAGCTATGAAAATGAATTAGTTTAATTTTGAATAATCCTGATAAATATTACTTATCACTAAACAGTTTTGAATTTTTTAATATCAATTTAATTTTTTCATTCATATGAACTTTATTACTTGTTAATAAGTATCTTTATGGTCTGTACAATTTGGCTGTCAGTTCATAGTTGCGAGTTCATAGTTTTTTATAATTCGTTGAATGATATTTCGATACCAATAGCTATCGGTACGAGATTGCAAATTACTGATTATCAAAATTTTAGCATATTATTTTTTATAAAATAAAAATGTCCTACTACTTATTATTTAATAAAATTATAATTTGTTTGAATTAGAAAAATTGCACGAAACTATTGATTTTACAAACACAAATAACAATTAATCCGAGAATTTAAACTTAATAACCTTTTAAATATGTCCTAAGCTCATTATATGTATACACTTTAACGCTAAATTTTAAAACACTTACACACAAACGTTACTGCACATAACGTAAATCTTTGTTTTTCGGGAAAAAATACCATGTTGGGCATGATTAATTTTCATCTCAAAGTATATAGGTATGTATACTCGAAAGAAAGGGAACATTATTAACTATTTAAAAACTTTAACAATGAAAAATCTATCAAAAGTGACAAGCAAACTCAGCATCTTCCTTGCAATTGCTTTATTTTTTAGCTCTTGCGGAAAAGACAGCCTTACACCAGCTACCGATATCAATGATATTCAAGCACTCCAAACTACCGAATCGGCTTGTGTAAACATTAATTTGCACGTTTTTCTCGAAGGTGCGTATGCCGACGACAGAGACGAAATGACCACCGACCTGCACCTACGCGGCTTGCTGCCCGGACAGACGCTTAGCGGAGTCGGCACACCTACACCCGATGGGCAACCTTACGATATTGCTCCGTGGAATTATGCCGGAAAAGAGGGCGACAACTGGACTGATGCCAACTACACCGGCAACGAAACCGACTGGGTTTTGGTTAGTTTTCGTACCGATATAGCGAAAAATACCGAGATAGCCGCAGCAGCAGCTTTGCTCAATAAAGATGGCAGCCTTAGCTTTGTGGATGACTGTGTGCTTGATTCAGATCTAGCAGCAGAAGTCTATGTGGTCATCGAACACCGTAACCACATGGGCGTGATGACCGACAAAATGATTGACATCACGAATGGCGAATTGACCTACGATTTTCGTGTAGCAGATAGCTATACAGATGGTGTAGCAAGTGTCGGGCAGAAAGAAATCAAACCGGGCATATGGGTTATGTACGCCGGCGATACCGACCAAACGGATGCTGTGAGCTACGATATTAATGGTGGCGACAATATTTGGTTCGAGTTTAATGGTCAGTTCAATATCTACCACGCTGCCGACTGCGACCTCAATGGAGATACAAATGGCGCAGATAAGCATCTTTGGATAGAGAATAACGGCTATTCGTCAAGAGTACCTAAGTAAGTGGAAGTACAAATTCAAGTGTCAAGTTCAAGTTCAATAATTAATTTACTTTCAGTAAATTACAAAAAATGAAAGTGATGCTTAGTTCAGTCCAAGCACTTATTAATGAGTAATAGCAGGATGTTTCTTTGGAGGCATCCTGCTTTTTTATTTTATTGCCTTCATCATTTCTATTATTTTTTCTTCTAACCATGCGCGTTCTATGAGAGGCTTGAGTTCAGTGAGGTCAGTTTGGAGGGTTTGGAGGCTGGTTTGGGAGACAGGTTCGTCGTAGATGAGTTTCTTTTTGCGATTGAGAATGCGTTTGAAGAAATTGGTGAAGTTGCTGTATATCAAGCGGGTAGCTTCTGCCATGCTTTTGTTGTTGCCTTCGAG
>CALCMV010000167.1 GCA_937967535.1 uncultured Saprospiraceae bacterium | reverse complement strand
CGCACCACCCTTTGACTTGGAAGGTGCAGGTGCAGGTACTTGTCTGATTTGGTTGGCAAATGTGGATGATCCGGCATTTATGCCGTCAATAGGTGATGATGCGGTAGCGGCTATCGAAGGGGCTACTTGTGCAGTATTGTCCAACCCGATTGCTGTTGTAAGAGAAATTAACTGTGGTGTTTGTGAAGAAGAAGTCACTTACAACGTAAGTGCGCTGGGATGTGATATGACCGGTGCGAATATTGAATTGCAAGATGCCGCCGGTGCAACTATCGCTACAATGGCACTCGGTGCCGATGGCGGTACAGGTACTTTCGGTGTACAATCTTGTGGTGACTACATTTTCGTCATTACAGGCGCACCTGCTTGTTATACTGATAATGGTGGAGATGTAGGACCAAGAATGTTCATGGTTGATGGTACAGGTACTACACTTGAAAGTTTCTCTTTATTACCTGCTAATATTCCTACTGTTGGTGAGTGGGGATTGATTATTCTCGGATTGATGATGTCTATCGTTGCAATTATTGGAATTAGAGAGAGAAGAAGAGAAGAAGTTTACGGTTGATTTGACCGATAAATCGAATAAAAGAGCTACTTTCTTGTCAAAAAGGAAGTAGCTCTTTTTGTTTTGACTTGTAAATAATTAGTACACTGAAATTAAGTTTCTTTATGAATTTAAATAAATTTAAAATGTAAAATAATAAATTTAAAATGTAAATCCCGATAGTTATACGGGAGTAGGACGCTGGATTAATGTGTTTTTCGGCTACCCGTTTAAGTTTGCTTGCGGGATACTCGTCTGACGAAGGTTTTTGTGAAATGTAGTGATTTGTCTCATCAAATATTCGCACTAAATAAAGTGATTCGTCTGACGAATATTCGCTTTAGGCAAAGTTAGACGGGTAGCCTTTTTTTCTCGTATTTATTTGATTTTTAAATTATTAAACAATAAAAAAATAAAAATACTTTGTGCACGTACTACATTCCGATAGCTATCAGAATTTACATTTTAAATTTATTATTTTACATTTTACATTTTACATTTCTAAAAAATGAAAGAAACCTATTTTACAATGTACTAACAGTATTGGAGTAAAATAGGGAATACTTGCAAGGCGAATGTTTTTATGAAAAATGGGTGTCTGAATACTCAAATATCCACTTTTAATAAAGCAATTCGCCTTGCAACTCTCATATCATCATTTAGCTTATTTTAGTCGAACACCAGCAAAAAATCAGGATTCAAAGAAATATGAGAAATAATTTTTTTCCATTATTTTTATAATATCTAACTATTTTTTTTGATATTTGACATTCCAAATAAAATCCGAATATCCCACCTATTCAAAAATTATTTTTAAGTATATAAATTTATTACAATATAATAGACTCATTATAGTAATAAATATTTGGTTTATAAGTATTTATGATGTATTTTATTAAACTAAATACAATACAAAATCAGCGTGTTTCGAAGATATTTCACTATTTTGATTCTTGCTGATTTTTCATCTTTTAACAAGTATAATCAAAACAAAATTCATTAAATAAAAACACCTAGCATATTGAATATGAAAAAGATTTTAACTATATGTTTTGTTATTTGTGCATTCCTTATTGCACAAAATACCCTTTTCGGACAAGCTGCCGACATTGTTTGTGACCCACCAACAACTGTTGATCCAATTGTCGATCCGATGCAGACCACTGTTTGTTCTGATAACAGCGATGCTATTACATTCGCCCCGGCAAGTGGTTCTTTGGCTGATGCAGACTATGTAATAGAAGTCAACGGTGTGATTACCAATATTAATGCTGACGGGGCAATAGATGCTACTACATTGGCTATTGGTGACCAAGTATGCCTCACAGCGTTTACATATGATATTGTTGCTATCAATGGTGTATTGACATTTGCCAATACGCTATGTCCCGGCTTAGATGCTCTAGTCGGTTTACCCGTATGTGCGCCTATTGCTGATTTGATTAATGGTGTAAACGATGGTAATCCCGGTCTCAATGACTTACAAGAAGCCTTAGACTTTGCAGGTTCATTTGGTACTCCTATTACCGATGTGGTCACTGCAACTACCACCTTAGATGGCTTAAATGCACAACTTGGGATACTCGGACAGATGATTTGTTATGCTACTACTGCTCCTGTCTGTTATACTGTGGTTGATGCTACTGACCCTGCATCAGGTTGTGCCCCTGTTTGCACACTCATGGCACCCCCCTGCAATGCCTGTACAGCACCCGATGTCAGCAATACAGTAGACTTAACAACGGGTACACCCATCCAAGCGTCAAATGGCGGTACAGCCACTTATGACCTCGCTACTACGTCCGGTACTGTTGCTATTCCTGCAAATACACCGAACTTATTCGCAGCAATAGGAGTTGAAAATTTATGCATCCCTGACCCCGCCAACGATGTATGCCTTGTAGCTGATATTGACGTGATTTCCGGTCCTTTTCCATTCACTTTAGAATTTAGAATTGAAAACGGCACCGGCGCACCCGGTAATGGCGGTCAGGCACTCGCATTTAATGCAACAATAGATGGTCCGGGAACTTGCTCCGTCGGAGGCAATCTCTCTGATGGTGTTCCGGTAAATGGCTTTACTTTCAATCCGGCAAGTACAGGAGTTGTCATTGCCATAGAAAGTTTTAGTGGTCCGTTTGCAGAAGATGTTGAAGTAAATATAAATAATGTTTCCTTGACTGTTTGCTCTCCAAATGCAGTCGTTTTTGGTTGTACTGATGCGACAGCAGATAATTTTGACGCCGCAGCAACTTGTGATGATGGAAGTTGTACGTTCTCAGGACCTTGTACATTGATGGCAGGTGCTTGTAACGCATGTGGTGCTTGCGAAGTTGCGACAAACATTGATTTCACAACAGGAGAAGTATTCAATAATGCAGGAGAGTTTTCCGGCGGCACACCCGCAGTACCTCCTACTTATGACCCTGTAAGCAATACAGGTACATTTATTCTGCCCGCAGGGTCGGATGAAATATTCACAGTCGGAGGGGTAAGAAATTTGGATTTACCCGATGATGTTACTGATATTTGCTACACTGCCGACATCAATGTTATATCCGGTACACCCCCTATATCTATAGAATTTAGAATTGAAAACGCCGCCAATGGAGGCGAGCAAATAGGTTGGAACGCAACTGTAGATGGTGATGGTGTGTGTACCATAGGTGGTAGCTTGGCAGACGGAATGCCCGTAGGCGGTTGGCCCGGCTTTACAAATGGTGCCTTATATACCGTTGTATTTGCTGTGGTTTCTTTCGGACCGGAACCTCCGCTTGCACAACCGGTGGAAATTGAAATATCCAATTGGAGTTTGAGTGTATGTTCACCTAGTGAAGTATCAGATGCTGTTATCTCTACTACCGATCCAACCACTATCTGCGTAGATGGCACACCCGACCCGATTGATGTAACGATTGACGATGCGGGTATGGGTATGAACTCGGCTTGGGTGATTACAGACGATTTGAACTCTAATCAGATTTTGGCATTGCCTCCTGCCCCACCCTTTGATTTGGATGGTGCAGGTCCGGGTGTTTGCTCCATTTGGTATGTCAATTTTGATGACCCCGACTTCGTTCCGACTCTTGGAGAAGACCTACTCGCGTCGGCTGCCGCTTCAAATTGTGCTTTCCTTTCTAATCCTATCGTAGTAGAAAGAATTGAAGTGACTGCACCAACGATTTCCTCTCCCGGACCTAGCACTATATGTGCAGATGATGGTATTGCAGACCTTATTCCCGTTGATGTTGACGATGCAGGTATCGGCAATCCGGTATGGGTGATTACGGATGCTATGAATATGATTTTGGCAATTCCTCCCGCACCACCCTTTGACTTGGAAGGTGCAGGTGCAGGTACTTGTCTGATTTGGTTGGCAAATGTGGATGATCCGGCATTTATGCCGTCAATAGGTGATGATGCGGTAGCGGCTAT
>CALCMV010000166.1 GCA_937967535.1 uncultured Saprospiraceae bacterium | reverse complement strand
TTTTTCAAACTGATAATCAACAGTTTATGGTTTTGGCGAGGCATCAAAGAGGGAGTTTATCGGGATAAATGACCGATTTGATGTGAAGCCAAGTTCATAAAATGTTGGTTATCAGGCAGAAAAAATTTAAACATGCTCTTATTAAGCGTGAAGATATTGAGAGAATCACAGATATGTGGAGAGACAGAGTAATCAGTGAGCATAGGTTGAGGAGTGTCGTTCAGGCATCTGCGAGATATGAAGAGCGAATGAGAATCATAAAGGACAAAGATGGCGAGTACGAATTTCAAAGATATTGTTTCAGAGGCTCTATTGATGATTGGATTGGGATAGATGGCGGGGATGACTTGAAGCATTTGGCAGACGACAATATTCAGCATTTGGGACGAGAATCTTACTATGAGTTATAACACATGAGTATGAGTAACAACAAGGAGCATATCATTCAACAAACTACGTTCTTGGGTATCAATCTGTACAAAAGAACTCGCCTTGAAGAACACGAAATCCAGATAAATGCCCAACAAAATATCGCTGAATATCCGGGATTATTAGCCATTGGCAATGAACCTGAAATCAAATACAGTTCGCTTTCGTCGGGTCATATGGATTGGAGAGGTATCGTATACCACAGCCTTGAGTTGGCACTTTTAGACCTGATAATCAATGAGTTTGTTGAATTGACAGTTTTTACGGATAAAAAATCGTACGCCAGTGAATTGATTAATCTCAACCGCATCAATTACTATTTGGTGGTCAAAAAAACATATGAGGGCAACGACCATTTGGCATCTCGCATCATCTGGTCTGTGAAATATGTGG
Organism: uncultured Saprospiraceae bacterium; assembly: GCA_937967535.1. Lineage (GTDB taxonomy): Bacteria > Bacteroidota > Bacteroidia > Chitinophagales > Saprospiraceae > JAHDEO01. The sequence continues at coordinate 26,047 of CALCMV010000166.1, read as the reverse complement.
AGAAAGAACGCAACGAAAAAGCAACGCTAGCAAATGTCATTCGACATCTCATTGACGGATGTATCGGAACTGATCATTACAAGCATCCGCAAAAGGAATTTCTCGAAATCTTACTTAGAACCTACACGAGCAAGCTCAATTGGTTGACCCTCCAAAGTGATTCCCGATTACTTGGTATGTATTCCCAATATGAAATCATTATCGAACCCAAACAAAAAGCCAAACTGAAAGCCGCTTATGAGGTTTTACACGATATTTCGACTACTCTCAAGCAGGAAAGCAGGGCATTTTATCTGTACAGTGATAAATTTTATGAAATTATCAAATCAGACTTTCATCGCAGAACATCAAAAGGGTAAGAACATTAAGGCAACTCGCAACAAATAATTGGTCAAAATTACTTGTTGCGAGTTGCCTAAGAGGAAGAAAATAAGAAATGTACACAATATTTTATCCGATATTTCAGTAACGCTCAAGCGCGAAAGTCAGGCATATTATTTATATTCGTATAAATTTGCAGAATTGAAACTCCGGAAGTAATTAATTCATCCAAAAAGTAAAACCAACAATCAGATAAACCTATGGACGATTATTCTAATAAACCACTTATCGACGAAGCCACGCTCATAGGCGTTCAGTTTTACAAAAGAGTTCGTCTTGAAGAATATCAAGTCCAAGTAACCGCACAACAAAACATCACCGAATATCCGGGTTTGGTAGTAATTAGTAAAGAACCTGCCATCAGATACAATTTAATCTCCCCAAAAACCACCACTCATAAAGATTGGAGTACCATGATATTGAAAAGTGTTGAATTGGCACTCTTAAACCTGATAATCAATGGTTTTGTAGAGTTGACATTCTTTACTGATAAAAAACTTTATATCAATGGACTTGTCAAATACGATTACAGTGGTTATTACCTCACCGTCTCTAAAGCTTATTCAGGAAAAGACTATTTATCATCTTGCATTATCAAATCCATAAAAGCCACTGAAATTGAATATCCTCGTAAAAAAGACCTTTCACTATTTATTGAGCATCTTGTGGGCGGGCAAATTGGTAGCGACCCAGACCATCTTGCAGCAAAAGAATTTTTCGCAGTCTCTTTTGCGGGTTATAGCGAAGATACACCATTCAGTTTTCAAGACCGCAAACAATTTTTAGGAAAATATACGCGCTTCGAAATTGTCTTTACTCCAAAACAAAAAGCAAAATTGGTCGTGGCTTATGAAAATTTATCTGCGATTTCTATATCCCTCAAACAACAAAGTACACATTTCAGCGAATACAACAGGAAAATTCGCCGACACATTCAAGGTGAATTTTCTGGCAGATTGCCCGGCGATTAATGAATACTTCATGCTCTAAATTGGTTTCTCCTTAGTGAAAGAACAAGTCAAAATGTAAGGGTGCAAGATAAATCTTTAATTTCAAATTGAACTGAGAGCAATTAAGACCCTGTAATGACTGCTTTAGCTGTCAAGTAAATAATAAGAAATATTTCATAAGTAATTCATTTTAAACCAATTATAAAATTTAAATAAAAAATACTTGACAGCTAAAGCAGTCATTACAGAACTCGCATTAAATCATTTTTTACTAAAATTAAAGATTTGTCCTGCACCCAAATGTAAAGTTATTTTTGCGTCGTTCCTAAATAATAGTATATTAGCTTTTTTAAGAACAGAATAACGAGTAAATGTTGCTTTTTGTAATTGATTATCGTCTCCTATACCATTCAAAATTCAACATTCATCCATTCAAAATTATTTATTATGTTAATTCAGAGAATACTCACATTTGTGATGCTATCAATAATGCTTACGGCATGTGGTGGTCCCGATACTGCCAATAATGCAGCCAACTCCACAGGCGACGTAGCTGTAACACCGCTTACTACCCCAAGCACCACACCGGCAACCACAACCGATGTCAATGCACCCAACGCAAAGGGCGAACCGGCACAAAACTCGGTGGGTGTGTGGCATTACACTTGCTCCAACGGTTGTGAAGGCGGCGCAGGTACAGCAATGCCTTGTCCGAAATGTGGTACCACACTCGCGCACAATAGTGCCTATCACAGTGGCGGCGCGGCAAGCACCACACCAACTATTGCCACACCTCCACCTACACTCAACCAACCCGCAGCCAATAATCCATTCGCTTCGCCGGCTATCACCCCGACTGCCCCCGTAGGCAATACCATTCCCAAAGCCCCCGAACCACCACAAAACTCACAGGGCGTATGGCACTACACTTGTCCGAAAGGCTGTGACGGTGGCGGAGGTTCGGCAGTAGCATGTAGCAAATGCGGTACTACACTTGCTCACAATACTGCTTATCATAATTAGATGTGAGAGACGAGACGTGAGACGTGAGAGGAGAGACATGAGAGACGAGACGTGAGAGGAGAGATGTGAGAGACGAGACGTGAGACGTGAGAGGAGAGAAAAGAGACGTGAGACGTGAGACGTGAGACATGAGAGACGAGACATGAGAAAAACTCTTATCTCTCTCACGTCTCGTCTCTCATGTCTCTTTTCTCTCCTCTCTCCCTCTTATTTTCGCAGGAAGACCAATTCGCCATCTTTTTTGATGCGAAGCATGGTGGGTAGCTCGTATTTTTCGGTTTCTTCGCGTCTGTATTTGACTACATAATCAGCCGCTTGGAGGAGTTTTGTATTGATTTCAGAAAAATTTTGCGGGTAAGCTTCGTCTGTATAATGCGCTGCCATTATTGCCAGAGGCATGTCCATTTCTCCGATTAATGATTTGCAAAAACCGTCTTTTGTAACTTGTATGCCAATGCTATCGTTCTCTCCTAATGAAGATTTGGGCAATCCGGTTGTTTGCTCGTAAATGATGGTCATCGGTCGCTCATGATAATCAATTAAGGCAGCAGCTTTCGGGTGAATACGCGATATATACTGTTTCAATCGGGCATAATTATCCATTAATAAAGTATAATCATCGCCGCGTTCCCGAATCGCAAACATTCGCGCTAAAGCGTTCTCATTCAAGGCATTACAAGCTAAACACCAAATGGTATCTGTCGGTAAAATAATCAACCCGTCCGCTTGCAAAACGGGGACAATATGTTGGATTTCTGTGTTCATAGATAATGAATGAGTGAATGAATTTTGAATGAATGAATCGAGCAATTTTTGATTTTTGATTATGTGATTTTAGATTGAATAAAATGAATTTGTTTGTGAAATTAATCTAAAATCAAAAATCACCGAATCTAAAATGATTCATTCACTCATTCATTCAAAATTCATTCATTATTTCATATTAAAACTCCGTTAGTGGTAATCTTGAAATAGGTGTCGGGGTGATATACATTTCTTTGTCGAGGTAATCCCAAGTTGCCAATCCAATCATTGCGGCATTGTCGGTTGACCATTTTAGCGGTGGCAAGCAGAGTTTGATACCGCGCTCGTCGCATATCGCTTTCGCGCCTTCACGCAATTGCGGACTTGCTGCCACGCCTCCTACAATAACGAGCGATTTGCAAGGATATTTCTTTAAGGCACGTTTACATTTCACTATCAAAATCTCCATCACCGCATCTACGAAGGAAGCGCAAATATCCTCTACATTCGGACTTTCGATGCTTGCCAAATAACGCGCTACTGCTGATTTCAAACCGGAAAAAGAAAACTCTAAAGCCTGATTAATCAGCGGACGGGGAAAAGCCACATTCGCCGTACCCGACTTTGCCAATCTATCTACAATCGGACCTGCCGGAAAATCCAAACCCAACATTCGCCCTACTTTATCATAAGCCTCACCAACGGAATCGTCGCGGGTTTCGCCGAGTAGTTGAATTTCAAATTTGGAAGGCATATAAGCTAAAAAAGTATGTCCGCCCGATACCAAAAGCATCATGGCAGGGTAGATAATTTCGTTGCGTTCCAATTCCGCACTACGCAAATGTCCGCGCAAGTGATTGATACCAATGACAGGCTTATTCCAACCCATGCCGAGTGCCAAAGCCGTATTCACACCAATCAATAGCGAACCTATCAAACCCGGTCCGCGTGTCACACCTATCGCAGTGATTTCTGACATCGAAATCGCTGCATCTTTTAGTGTTTGATTAATCGTAGGGATAATATTTTGAATGTGAGCGCGAGACGCAAATTCAGGATAAACACCCCCAAAATCGCTATGTATTTTATTTTGATTAATAATCACTGAGGACAATACATCTCCTTCGCGGTTGACTATCGCAGCCGCCGTATCATCACAGGAAGTTTCTATGCCGAGTATATAACTCATTTTTTAATGAAAATGAGTAGATTAGTAAATGAATAAATGAGTAAATATCACTAATTCAATTGAATAGAAATATTTACTCATTTACTCATTTATTCATTTACTCATTAGTACCTTTTCAATTTGTTGTATAGTAATATCGCCGCGTCGTTCCATAGAGATTTCTTTATAACGGCAATTAATAATTGTTGATGACCTGCCTGAAAGTACACCGCCATCTACTACGAGGTCGGGTTGGCTGTGCAGGTCTTCCAAAATTTCGGGGAGGATGCACATGTTGATTTTGCTTTTGTGCCGATTGGCACTTGTAGCGAGTAGCGGTCCGGTTTCTGACAGCAAATTGAGCATAAATTCGTGATTCGGAATGCGAATCGCGACCTCATGCCGTCCTTCCAACCATGCAGGGCGTGGCGCATTATTTTTAAAACCCATTATCAGAGTCAAGCCGCCCGGAATGTATTCGGAATCCAACAAGGCTTGGGCATGTTTGGTGATTTCCAAACCCAAATCGGGCAATTCATCTGCCTTTGCCACCATGATAGGTAAATTAAAATCCTTCGGGCGGTTTTTCAATTCAAAAATACGGTCAACGGCTGCTTCTTGAGTAGGTACAGCCACCAAGCCATACACCGTATCGGTGGGCAGTACTGCCACTTTTCCGTCCAATAATGCGGCTGCAACAGGCTTGATTTGTGTGGGTATAAATGTTTGCATAATAAACGTAGCGTAACGCCTCCGGCTTGCGCCTCGCGTACTACTTTCTAAATTAACGTGGCGTAAGCCGGAGGCATTACGCTAGGTGATATCCGTTTCCGTCAAGGGGATTGGCAATATAGGATATTTATTTGAATTGGCGAGTAGTGCGGGCGCATTTTCTCCGAGCGTGAGTGCGCTGACTTTATGTATTTTGGAAATAACTTTATTGATGGTCAATAAGTTGGCTAATTTCGTGATGCCATCTGCGTGTCCGGCTAATACAATATCAGTAAATTCCTTATTAATATACGCACTGATATTGTCAAGATTGGTAAATTGAAATGTCAATTTTTCACCATCATAAAAACCGCAGTAATAATTGCCTTTGATAGATTTGAATAAGGAGATTACGGGAATTTGGTATTTTTGATGTGCTTCAATGCCCATCAATTCAGCCGATGAAATCCCGACCACCGGCACATCCAAACTATACGACAAACCATTGGCAAACGACACGCCCGTCCGCACCGAACTCGTACCGCCCGGTCCGGTATCTACGACGATGCCTTTGATGTCAGTAGTCGCCATATCCAATGCTTCTAAGGCTTCTTTGACCAATTCGTAAATGCCCGTATGCCCACTCAATGCGCGGTCAGATTGCTTGTGATAGACCAATTCGCCCTCGCGATTTATCGCTACGGTAAATTGTGATAATGATGTTGAAATTCCGAGTATCAATTGATTAGTGATTAGTGAATTAGTGATTAGTTGATTGGTTTTTCATTAAACTAAATAAGTCCTTCTCTTTCCATTTCGTTCCCTTACAGCTTAGTTTGAGCGTCCTATCTGTAAGACTCCCTTCCACGTATGCGATTTCTATTTTCAAGTAATTGTCAAATAATTCCTCAAATTTATCACCCCATTCTACCAACATAATGGACGAATCCATGTAGGTATCGAGTCCGGTTTCCTCTATTTCTTGTTCGCTTTTTACCCTATAAAAATCTGCATGTAATATGTTGGTTTTTTCTAAAGGATAAATATTTGCTAATGTATAAGTCGGACTCGTCACCGCCCCCGCATAACCAAGTGCGGCGCAGCATTGTTTGGTAAATTGCGTCTTGCCTGTCCCCAAATCGCCTGTGAGGATGACGACATCTCCTGCTTGTAGTATTTGGGCAATTTGTGTGGCGTATTGCTGTGTATCTTCTACGCTATTACTCTGTAATTCAATGGTTTGCATCACTGTACAGACGACTTTAGCCGTCTAAATTTTTTATATCTTCTGACGGCTAAACAAGGTGAACGGGAACTCCGTAATGACTGCTTTAGCTGTCAAGTGAGATAGAAAAATATTTGTATATTATTGTTTTTAAAATAATTAAAAATTAAAATAATAATACAATTGACAGCTAAAGCAGTCATTAAGGTATTTCGCGGTCAGCCTGTTTAGCTGTCAGTATAGAAGCGAAATAATTATTGATTAATCATTTTTTTGTGGTAAACACGCATTCCCTGACGTAGTGTTAAAATAAACACACCATCGGCAAGCGGTTGGTCAAATTCCAAATTGAGCCTATCGTTTGAGGGCATTTCTTTTGAGATTTCTTGGAGTTGCCTACCATGTATATCATACAAATGTATCGTTATTTTTTCATTGGAATCAGAAGAAAAACGAAGTGCAAAACGACCGTTAAAGGGATTGGGAGCAACGACCAATTCAGCCGAATTTTCTTCCGGTACAGTAGTCGAAGTGACGGTACAGCCCCATGCTCTTTCTGCCAATTCGGGCAGGTCAATGTATGGATTTCGATTGCCTTGATATTGTTCTGTGCCGTCATTTCGGGCAATTTCGAGGGCATCGGGCGGGTCGGCGGCATGCCATGCACACAGGGTTTCTACACTTGCTACACTTGTAATCTGTCCGACTTGGGGATACATCGTGTAGAAATACATAATTGCCCTTGCTGCATTGCCTTTATGGTCTTCGCGTGGTTCAAAAACATCGTTGGAGATAGACTCGCTGTATTCGTCAATATTTGAGTTGGGAATACTTCCTTGTACATCATCGTCGCGCATCCAACGTTGTGTATTGGCATCGGCGATGTCTGAAAGTGGCGAATTGCCACGCTCGCTGTTCCAATCTATAAAAGTCGGAAAAATAGCATGAATATCCGAGCGCATCGGTTCTGCTTGGTTAAAGAAACTCTGTGGAACGGTGTGTTCGGTATTTATCGGATTCGGGAAGGTAATTTCGTTGCCCTGCGGATTGAGCCGTATAAAACCGGAATAAACACAGGTAATCGTGTCGCCATGATTGTCAATGAAAGCATACATTTTGCGGCGGGCTTCGTTGTAGCCGAGTGTATTGTGGTTGCCATCGTACCAATTTTCTTTGAGCCAAATTCTTAATTCTTCTCCGCTTAGATTGTCGGGCGGCACTTGTGCATGTGCATTATTCGACAGGAAAATAAAACACAATATTAGCGAGTATATAGGTAGAAATACGCCTTTGGTGCGCCATATCAAACTGCAAGTATGATTCGTTTTTTTGTTTAAAAATAAATTAAATTTATTATTAATATAAAAAATAAATTTATTTAAATATTGTATTAAAATACCACAGCAAATTCGCCTTGCATTTTGAAAATATAGGGCGAGTTTGGCGTAGAATTTATCTGCAAATTCCGGTTTAATTTTATTTTTATAAATGTACGTCATTTTCATAAAAATAATACACTCAAAAATGATGCAAGTTATTTAGGCGATGTGATTTTTTCATCAATAATTTTTAGGGTGTATGTTAATGGTGTGTCTGAATGAGTAATCTAGCGAATCTAGCTGTTTTATCTGCGGTAAAATTACCTGTCGTTTCATGGTTTTTTGTTTTTTGAATGAAAAATATCTCACACCGATTGAGTGTTTTCAAAGGGACATATTCCATTAGAGTGTGCAAACTACAAATTTATCAAAACACCCTTTCTCTTGGAATTTGAAATTTGTTTTTTGGAATTTGAATCAAGTCATAGCCCGTCCGGTTTCAGTCGTCACTCTCATGCCGCCTCTATCTTTACGCAATGTGCGCGAGTACAAAGATAAGTCTTTATCAAATAAAAAATGAAACAGCAGTTTTGTCCATGATTTATGGTAAATGAGGTTGTCATAATATTCGGGTGCGATGGCGCGTAATTTTGGCAAATTATTCCACGGAATAGAAGAAAAATCGTGGTGTTCATTGTGATAACCTACGTTGAAAGCCAATATATTGAGTGGTCCGTAATAGCTATATGTTTCTTGATTTTTATCAATCAAATAATGCTCTTGAATCCATCGCGCACCAAGCGGATGCAAACCAATAGAGAACACAAATGACAAGACCAAATATAATAAAGCCGACCATCCCCAAAAATAAACCACCAAAATATCAAATGCCAAAACGACGAAAATATTTATCCAAGTCCACTCACTAAATAGTTTGATTTCTTTCAAACGTGCCGGGCGGGTTGCCTGAAAAATTGGAAAAAATAACAACCAAAAGGCTTTACCAAAAGCCGAATTGCCAATCATTTTCGCTTCCCATCCACTTGCAATATCGGCATCGAGGTCGTAATGTCCTTGAAAAGCGTGATGTTTGAGGTGATAACGGCGAAATGATATGGAACTCGGAAAAGCATTGGGCAAATCGCAAAAGATACCCGCCCATTTGTTGGCAGTTCTTTTTTTGAAAACAAGGTTGTGCGTACACTCATGTATAAGAACAAAAAGTGCGTGATTGGCAAATGCCCCAATACCGTAAGCCAACAATAGCACGACCCACCAAACCTGACTCGCCGCGAAATACGCAATGCCAATCTGCAAGCCTACTACAAGCAAAATAAACCAAAATGTATTCGGATTTCTGCCCATCAGTTGGGCGATTTCGGGATATTTTTTAATCATTTCGCGGGTACGAAGGACGTGTGGTTCTACGGAGTCAGAATGTTGGAAATTCTGTAAAAGGTCTGACATAGTATTCAAGTGTCAATCTCAAATAGCAAATTAGAGTATGTTTAAAATTTGCTGATTGTAACGGATTGCGTCGGTGATGTAATTTAAATTGGATGATGAATTTAAGTCGTCGGACATTTTGAAAATGTCTGACGACAACATTTTCGTACTATTTATTAATAATCGTTCAAATTAAAATATAAATTCGTCTCGTCTGACATTTTGAAAATGTCCGACGAGTAAGGTTTGTAAAATGCTAAAAATCAGTACATTAAATGCTGCCATGTTTTTACCAACGCAAAATGTTATAATCAGAAAATTTGTATGATGAACTTGCTTTCTGAGCAGTCAAAATGTATTTATGCAAAAATACGATTAAATGATTAACGGTTAGTGATAAATGGATTTTATTCTGAAAATAAAAATATTGGCTATTTTTCATATTGCCCATTCAATTGTACATTTCAAAAAAAGTCAACAGTTCTATTATTTTGCAAATAATAAAACTGTTGACTTCATACTACTATACATCGCCACGAAGGCACAAAGACACAAAGAATTTTTAAAATTATATTTACTTAATTATCAGCGATTTACCCTTTGTGACTTTGTGGCAAGTTTCCTATCATGTATAGTAGTATGTGTTGACTTTTTAATAAATTTATAAGCTGTTCGTTGTCAGCTTTTAAGAGTCTGTTTAGAATCCACCTTCCTCTCCGCCGCCTTGATAGTTGCCGCCGCCCGGACGACCGCGCCGTTGTTTTTTCTGATTGATGCGATAGCTCAGAGTGACGCTTGAAGAACGCGCCCGCCATTGAAATTCTCCTTCTTGGAAGAAGTTCTCAATATTGGTTTCGTATCGTCTTTTTCTGGAGTTGAACAGGTCGCGTATAGAAACAGTGACGGTCATATTTTTGGATTTGAGGAAATCCTTACTCCATCCCAAATCAAGGCTTGAAATAGATCTATTTCTGCCTTGTACAGTGATGCGTGGTGCGCGATAATTGAAGCGGGCTTGGAGGTCAGAATCCCAAAATTTGAACCTTGCTGTACCGCGTAGTGTCCACGTAAAAGTCTCGGCATCAAGCCTTTGTTCGTTGGTTTCGCCTTCGTTGATGATACCTGATGTGACAGAACGGAAAAGATTGAGGTCGGTATTGAGGTTGAGCCATTCCAAGCCTTTGTAGGAAAGTGTGGTCTCTAATCCCATCTCGTCTTGGGTCGCCAAATTAGCGGAGGTAAAGCGCGTAACAGGCGGTGAATTTTCATCACCAAACGAAATGACCTCACGAATACGCGAGATAGCATCTTCTGTATGACGGTAAAAAATACCGGACGAAAGCGTAGCTTTTTCCCAAATTTTGAGATAACTGACCTCGTAGGAATCCGTAAATTCGGGGTCGAGGTCAGGATTGCCGGCAAAGAGATTTCGATTGTCGCTAAAGGTAAAAAACGGATTCAAATCCCAAAAACGCGGACGACGTACCCGGCGGCTATAACTCGTTTGGAGGGCATTGCCTTCGCTGATTTCATAACTCAAAAATAGCGAAGGAAACAGGTTGGTATAATTGCGCGGATTGGAGTATTCGGTCAATATCAATTCGGTGTTGACATCGGTATGTTCGAGGCGCAAACCTGCTAAGAAGCTAAACGCCTCGTATTTGTTGCCATACTGACCATAAGCCGCATATATATCTTCATCGTAGCGGAAGCCATTGTCAAAAACAAAGGTCTCATTGGGGATAATATTGCTGATTTCGGAAGCCCATGCGCCATTGCGAAATTCTTCTACGGTATAATCATTATCGATGTCGCGCAGTGAAGTATTCAGCCCAAATTCGATTTTGTGGTCGCGGGTGAAGGCATGGTTGTAATCGGCTCTGAACTGCCAGCGTCGTGTGCCTTCCTGATTGGCAGAACGCTGCGGATTGATGGTATTTTCAGGGTTGGCAGACATCACCAATCGCTGTTGGAGGTCAGAACTTTCTTTTTCCAAATCATCCTGATAATCTGCCGAAATATTGAGCGTATGGAAGCGGTTAGAAAATTCTTTGCGATAATTGAGGCTGTATTGCAAGCCGCTTTCTTCCTCAATTTCCTCATCTGTGCGAAGGGTACGGCTGACAGGATTGTTTCGGCTATCCAGAAAGTCGTCGAAGGTCAGCGTAGTCCTGTTGTTTTCGTCCGAAATACGATACATCAGCGAGCCTGTGAATACATCTTTATCCGTCAAATAATAATCAATACCACCGCGAATATTGTTGCGAAGTCCGGCACGATTCATCTCACGTACCTGCTCAGAAATCAATATTCCTGCGGGAGAGTTTACTTCCTGATATTGGAAGCCGCTGCCCGGTCCGGTACGATAATTTAGCCCATAATTCAAAAACCAATTGATTTTTCCTTTGCGATAATTGAGGTTGGCACCCAAACCTGCACGTGCCGGAAAGCCCCCCGTCACATCAAACGAACCATTAAAACCACTTCGTTTGTCTTTTTTCAAAATAATATTGATGATGCCGCTTGTGCCTTCTGCCTCGTATCGTGCCGAAGGGTTGGTGATGACTTCGATTTGGTCAATCATATTGGCGGGAATTTGTTTGAGGTTGTCGGAGGCTGCCATACCCGAAGGTTTGCCATCTACGAGTACACGTACCCCTGCATTTCCACGCAGACTGACCTGCCCCTCTACATCTACCGCGACTGAAGGTACATTATCCAGAATATCCTCGGCGGTACCACCTTGATTGGCGAGGTCTTTACCGACATTGAATATGCGCTTGTCGAGCGAAAATTGGGTTTCGGATTTTTCGGCACGTACCTCTACTTCCGAGAGGTCAATACCGCTATCGCCCAAGCGAATATCGCCAAGATTGACGGTGCGTTCTCCGGCACGCATCTTTTCGCGGTCTATGGGTAGCGGGTCAATGACTGTTCTTTGATAGCCTAAAAATTCGACCACCGCATACAAGCGTCCGGGACGCGATTTGATGGCAAATGAGCCGTCTGCCAGTGTCAGTCCACCTGCTATTACGCTCGAATCGCGCTTGCTAAAGATGGCTATATTTGCAAACTCCAAAGGCGAACCCGTAGCAGCGTCAAAGACTTTTCCTTTGATGTCGAGTTGAGGCATTTCGCCGCCGCCGCGCATGCCCGGAGGTGGTCCGCCGGAGCGTTGAGCGTATATTTGGAGGGTCATTGTCAGGGTCAGTAAAGTGAGTACCAAACGTGTCATAATCTTTCTTTTATGGAGCAAAGGTAATTAGACTTTGGACAAAATGGGAATTAGGTAACTGGGAAATTAGGTTTAAAACTGTAACTCATTGATAATCAATTAAATATATTTTATTATTAAAACAAAATAGTTTATTAATTCTTTTATGTAAAATTCTAAAAAAGTCCCGATAATTATCGGGATTACCGAGTTTCCAAATTACCCAATTTCCTCTGTCCAAAGTGTAAAAAGGTAATTAAACTTAAAATAAATATTCTTGGAAGTCAGACCATAATTGAGGGTCGGAAATCACAAGTCGGACAAATTGAACAAAAAAGGTGTTCTTTTGGTTTTCAGTTAATTTATCCGGGTTTTTATACAGGTGAATTATTTAAGAGCATGTTTAGAAATTATACTGTGAACGGCATAAATTTCGGAACTCCGTAATGACTGCTTTAGAGTACAAAACAATGTTTTCCCAAATTTCCAAAGTTCGGTAAATAAGGACGAATAACAGGGTTTTGAAAAAATCGCTAAAGAAGCATAAAGTCTATTGGGTCAAGTAGTTTTAAAATCTTATATTTACGGCGATTTAGAGGCATAGTAGTCACATTCTATTAATTTTATGTATATTATTTATTTTAACACTTAAACTAAAAAGTAATATTTAGTTTTTAAAATGTAAGCTACATTTCGATGTGTTCGCCAATTTTGAATAATAAAAAATATTTAATTTGTTAACTTTATCAATGTGTTCGCCAAATTAAAAATTACAAATTGAACGTGAATAGTTTATTTATTTTTATTTTTGTAAATAATTAATTTTTAAATAAATACAAGTTATAATTTAATTTTATTAATAATCAAAAAACATTGGATACCCAATTTGGCGAACACATTACTTTATAATTATCAACAAAAAACAAAGTAAAATTTAAATTTATTTCTCATTCAAAATTTGGTGAAGACATTGATATTTTCATCTTTAATTTATAAAACAAAGTGATTTTGAAGTTGAATGATTGACAATTACATACAATTATATTCTTTTAAATTGCAATTATAATTAATTTGTCTATCATTCATAAATCAGTTTAGCCGTCTAAGTGGCTACCCGTTTAAGTTTGCTCAATTCTGATAATCAGTAATTTACAATCCCGTATCGGTATCGGGATGCAATTCAATTGATTGTAAAAAACTATGAACTGGCAACTATGAACTGATAGCCGTCTAATTTTGCCTATGATAATCAGTAATTTACAATCCCGTATCGGGATCGGGATGCAATTCAATTGATTGTAAAAAACTATGAACAGGCAACTATGAACTGATAGCCATAAATCACAATAAAAATTCATTTATGATACTACGTACCATCTACACTATTTTCTTTTGTATGTCACTTTTCGCACTAATGGTCTTATTGACTGCACGTAGCAGTGGTCCTGCTTCTGCATTGGGGCAAGGCTATACGGGTGCGCCCGGAGAGGTTGGTACTACTTGTTCCACCTGTCACGGCTTAAATGCCAATTACGGATTGATTAATATTTTGGCGCAGGCACTGCCGGAATACAGTCCCACAGACCCGAATAACTATCAGTTTTTGGTGTCGAATACTGTCGGTTTTCCATTCGGTTTTGGTTTTCAGGCAATCGCGGTAGACGCTGCTACGGGTACGCCTGTGGACTTGACTTATACCAATCTTTCTTCCAATCTGAAAGTAACTACACTGCCCGACGGACGCAAATATGTGGAGCATAACAGCACTAGCGGCACCAATGTATTTACCTTTAGTTTTGTGACAAATTATCCTAATCCGCAGGATGCACCTGATAAGATTAATATCCATTTTGCCGCTACTGCCGTCAATTCAAATGGTATGAATAATGGTGATTCGGGCAGCTTGGGGAATATGATTACGCAGGATAAAACCAGTCTTTTGCCTGTGGTGCTGGCTGACTTCAAAGCCACATCCGTAAGAAAAGGTATACAACTGGATTGGTTAACTGAAACGGAGCAGGACAGCGATTATTTTGTGCTAGAACATGCCGCCAATGGCATAGATTTCAGACCCATCGAAACGCTCAATGCCGCGGGCGATTCGCAGGTTCGACAAAATTATACCTATACTCATACTCAAGCGGTCAACGGTAGTAATTATTACAGGCTCAATATGGTGGATTTTGACGGAAAAAGCGTTTATAGCCATATCGTTGTGGAGCGATTTTCGAGTACAGATGGCGGTGTTACGGTGTTCCCCAATCCCGCACATACGCACACAGAGATTTACCTCACTTCTTTTGCCAATGAAGACGGTACGCTCGAAGTCTATGATTTGAGCGGACGACTCATCCATCAAAATGCAATACAACTCACCGAAGGTGATAATTATTTTAAAGTTGATTGTAATGATTGGATTCCGAACCATTATTTTGTTCGTATTTCGGGCGAGCAGTTTGGAGAGGAATTGATTCAGATGGTGAAGAAGTGATTCGGGTTGTGAGTACCCGTATTAAGTTTATCCCGGACAGTTGTCGGGAAAGTTTAAGTTTAAGTTTTTACCAAATTACTAGGGAGCCATCAAAACAAAATAGTCCCGAATGTCTTTCGACATTCGGGACTTAACATTACGGGTGTTTATTATTTTTGAATGATAAAACGAATAGAGTATATTTAGAACATGCGCTTACAAAATATTGTTATTCAATGAATTGTAAAAAACTATGAACTATGAACTATGAACTGATAGCCCTCATTTCATCATTTACTACTTGCAATTACTGGATTTTAACTAACTTCTTAAAATCAGTCGTCCATTTATCGCTGGCTATATTTACAAAATAAATACCTGCCTCTAGTCCACCTAAATTGAAATCAACAATGCTTTCTCCTTCATTCAAATTGACAGGGATATTGCTCACAGTTCTGCCATTTATATCTTTAATTTGAAGCGTAGCATCGGCGGCTTCGGTAACGTGCATTTTGAGGGCTATCACCTCGTTGTTGCGTACCGGATTTGGGTAGAGTTCAGAAATTGTATTGGGTGCTATATCGCCAAAACAATTCGTCTGTACCGTATTATCCATCAAAAAAGATTCTGATGTGCCGTCATTATCATAAGCAGTCAATCGGTAGTAATTAATCGAGTTGATGTCTGTATCTGTCAAAGTATAATTTTGGACAGTCAAGGAATTACCTGCCGCATCTGCTCTACCAACGAATTCAAAATCAGTACCATTGGCACTGCTTTCGAGGATATAGTAATCGGTATTTTCCTCTGTTTCGGTCGTCCAAGTCACATTAAGACCTTTACAGTGGTCTTTTGCATCAACGAAGCCAGCATAGAAATCAGACAAGCGAATAGGCAACAGACAAACTTGGTCGTTGATATCTACAATTGCTTCATCCATTACACCCGGACAAGCAAAACCGCTCAAAGTCAGAATAACTGTTCCGGCATTAATATCTGCCTGTGAAGGCATATACATAGTAGAGAAAGCATTGGCATCAACAAATACGCCTGTGCCGCTAGTAGTCCATTCGACTACATTCACGCCAAGTCCCGCAGCATCTAATGGAACGATAACCATATCATTCGTTTGGTCACATACGGCTTCGGGCGTACCGGCTTCTATACTTGCCCCTGCGGGTTCGGGTACTATGACTTCATCTGCTATATTGGTTTCCAGACCATTCCACCACATATTCAGTGTTCTGTTATTAGAATTGCCATAGGCATTGCAGGCTACAGTAGGAGAAGATACACAGCCCGGGTCAGCTATCTCTGTAAGCGGGTTGGCGGGATTGTCAGGAGGTATCTGGCTATTGTCCCAGTACAAACCAATGAATCCCGGTGTACCCGGACGCACGAGGCGTGCCTTCATCCCTGTGACCCCTTCGATGTCAAACATCGGGAAGTGAACCGTACTCGCTCCTGCAAACAGGCGCACGAAAAATATAGTGCCACCGGGTACAACGTTGCCTTGCCCGTCAAATCCATTCCAGGGAATACTGTTCGCTCCCGGATTAATCAACTGTGCAGGTAGTGATACATCTTCCGGTCCGTTATTACTTTGGGGAGGAAAATCCAAAATAATATCACCAACCGCTTGTACATTGGTCACAAAACTGATAAATGAACTGCCATCATCACACAAATCTACGGAAACCACATCTACATTAATCTCCTGAACACCACTTGGAAATTCTATAATATCAGGTTCGTTGACAAAGATTTTGTACTCGCTCAAAGGTCCAAAATCTGCATCAGCATCTCCATCGTAAGATTGGCGTGCAGTAGCAGGGCTTCCTGATAGAAAAGCTGCATTGTCTATACCATAGCGATTGCAGGCAATGAGCCAGTCACCACCCCATCCCGGGTCATTGGAATCACCGATTTCGATAGCTGTTACAACTTGCTCCGGTTCGGTATAAACATAAAAAGTGGACGCCAAAAAGTCGCCAGGATCACTCTGTGCACCCGGTCCTGAGCGCAATCCCCACTGCTCCGACCAGAGTCGTCCGTTGATAACATTATTGGCAGCCGTACTTACATCCACCACACTAATATCCCAAAGCGGTACACGTGCGCTTACAGTAGGTATGCCAAATCCGGCATCGTCCGTAAATTCGATATACCAGTCGCCGTTTTCATTGGGTGCAAAAACTGTGGAAGTATAGCTGCCTGAGGTGGGTGCAGCAGCTCCGGCTTGAGTAATGCCATTCGGTCCGGCACTGTTTTCGGCAGCACTTGTAATGGCTACGGGTAGTGTGGCAGGTGACCCGCCTGCTACGAATCCTGTTCCGTCGTAGGTATATTGTACGCCGCTCGGACTCACGAGTCGGCTAAACCATGCGCCACCCACTTGGGTTTGTCCGAGTGCTACATAAATTTCTTCGCTGGCGAAATCACCTATACGGATATGTAATCGGCGTTCTTCGGTAAGTCCGGGATAAGCAAATTGTGCTTTGTCATTGATAGATATTCCGGCTTCGCAGGTAGGGCAGGTAATGAGTTGGAGTGTTCCTTCGGCAAAACTACATACAGAGATTGCCATGATAAACATGGTTGCGTAAATTATTCTCATGCTTCTGATACAAGGTTTAAAATAAGTGCAAGCTTAAAATCAAGCATCCAGATTAACTATCACAGTCTATAACTTTTCCCAATCTCATCAATAACAAAATTTTGTAATCCGTTATCAGGATTCGGCAAATTCAAAAGGATAGCTCTCAAGTTTAATAATCAGTTTGTTTTTAGTAAATTATACATGCTAAAAACTGCTTAGCCTTACCAAGCACTTAATATAACATGGTTCTTCAAATTAGAGAAATAGAAAATTATTCAGTAAATATTTTCAATCTCACGTTTGGCGAACATGTTAGGTGAATAAATAAAAATAGATATAAAAAAAAATTTGAATAAAATAAGTATTAAATGTGTTTGTTAATTTTGAATTTTAAATAAAAATTATGAATGATTGAAAATTATCAATTTGTAACTATTTTATTATCAATATTATAACAAAATAAAATTTAATTAATTTACAATATAAAATTCATATTTCACAATTTTTCACAGATGTTTACATAAGTTACTTATTTTTAATGTCACAAAAAATGCAATTGTAGCGTTGTTAATGATATTTTGTGTATGGATAAGTATTTTTAATGACGGTAGCTTGTTGAAAATAGTTGCAAAGGGCTATTTTTAATTTATCTGTGGATTGTATTTTTTTTTAAAAATAAATTAATTTAATTATAAATTTAAAAGGTATCATTTTTACTTTTTTTATTTACAAAAAAACATCAAAAAAACACTATAATTTACTGATAGTTAAAGATTTAAAAACATTAAATAAAATAAAGTATTTTTTTATTGGGAAATATTTTTCACAGATAAAAACGAATTAACTTCCCTATATAAAAAAATAATTTTATTTTCTATACAATTGGTATTTTTTTTATTTTTTAAAAAAATAAAACCGAAATTATGCCTTCATTCAAATTATTTTTTCTGTTTTTTGTGATAATAGATTGCCAATATTTGCCTGAAAATAAGGCACAAGATGAGTCTTATCAATGCGGAATTGCGATGTATTCCCTGTTACGAATTATGGATTATAAAACACGCTCGCAACTCAATGTCTTCGCCAAATTTTGAATGATGAATTTTGAATGACAAATTAATTTAAATTTTACTTTGTTTTTTGTTGATAATTAAAAATTAACAAAGAATAGTTTGGAGGTGTTCGAGTAAAATAGGGAATAGTTGCAAGGCGAATGTTTTTATGAAAAATGGCTGTCTGAATACTCAAATATCTACTTTTAACAAAGGGATTCGCCTTGCAACTCGCATATAATCATTTACCCTATTTTTATCGAACACTACCAAAATTTTTTATCATTCAAAATTTTTCATTCAAAAGTCAAAATTGACGAACATATTGGCAACCAGTAATTTATTAAAATGAAAATAGCCATCATAGGCGGCGGTGCAGCCGGTTTTTTTGCGGCAATATCGGCAAAAGAACAGTACGCTACGGCGCAGGTCATTCTTTTCGAGAAATCAAATAAACTATTGGCGAAAGTACGCATATCGGGCGGTGGCAGGTGCAATGTGACAACGGGTTGTACAGGCGCGAAGCAACTCATAGAAGCCTATCCGCGAGGCGGCAGAATTTTGAAGAAAGCCTTCAACGTTTTTCATCCGAAAGATACGATGCTGTGGTTTGAATCGCGTGGCGTGGTACTCAAAACGGAGGCAGACGGGCGCGTTTTTCCGGTATCAGATAGCTCACAAACTATCATTGATTGCCTGATGAAAGCGGTGCAAAAACTCGGCATACAAATCGAAATGAGCAGAGGCGTAAAAGCTATTCACCCAACGACAGGCGACAGGCTTCGCTTAGAGTTTTTGGAGAAAAACACCGAGCCGCAGAGCTTCGATAAAGTCATTGTGGCTACGGGTGGTTCGCCGAAAAGACGGGCTTTGGAATGGCTGGAAAGACTTGGGCATCAGATAGTTGAGCCGGTGCCTTCATTATTTACCTTCAATATGCCTTCGGAGGCTGTGACCAAATTGCCCGGAGTGGTTGCAGAACACGCGCTCGTCAGTATACAAGGTACAAAACTGAAAGCCGAAGGTCCGGTTTTGGTGACGCATTGGGGGATGAGTGGTCCGGCGATTTTGAAATTATCGTCATTGGGCGCACGGATTTTGAGTGAAAAAAATTACAAATTTAAAGCGCAAATTAATTGGGTAAATACACCAAATCAAGAAGCTGTGATTGCTGCTTTGCAGAGCGTCGCGCAGGAGCATCCGCAGAAAATGTTGTCGAGTGTGAAGCCTTTTGCCTTGCCACAACGCTTGTGGCTTTACCTGCTCAAGCGCAGCGAAATTCCCGCAGAAAAACGCTGGAATGAACTGGGCAAAAAAGTCCGAAATAAACTCACCTCAACACTCGCCAATGATGTTTATCAGGTAAAAGGTAAGACGACTTTCAAAGAGGAATTTGTGACTTGCGGTGGTGTAAGCCTTGATAGCATTGACCCAAAAACGATGCAAAGCCGCGTCTGTCCAAACCTCTATTTTGCGGGTGAAGTAATGGATATTGACGGCATTACGGGCGGTTTTAATTTTCAAGCAGCATGGACAACGGGATTTATCGCAGGAAAACTTGGGTGATTTTTGACTTTACAAATAATTAATAATTCACATATTACACACAAAAAAGGCAATCAAAAATCAAAAAAACTGAAGGTTTTTTATTACCTTTGTGGAACTTTCTTGTCTAATAGGTTGTTGTTCACATTGTCTATTCAATTATTTCAATAGTCTTTCCTTTCAAGAGAATTCATAATCAGAGAACTCGGAACATTTTCATTTGGGATAGAGCAGTCATATTATGTAGTTTTTATACGACCCAATCTATCCAATATCATCCGAATGTCAATTTCTGGTATTCACTCATCTTTTAAATCAATTTATGGCTAAATCGCAACAATCGTTTAATAAAAAAGAAATGGAGAAAAAACGCCGCAAAAAAAAGCAGGAAAAATTTGAACGCCGCCAACAACGAAAACTCGAAAGAGCCGAACAAGGCAAAAAAACCTTTGAAGAACAAATCGCCTATGTAGACGAAAACGGTAATCTGTCCTCTACCCCACCCGACCCGTCAAAGAAAAGAGAAATCAAAGTAGAAGATATTCAACTTGGTGCCTCCTCTCGCTACGATGTACCTATCAACGAAGAACGACGCGGTAAAGTGAAGTTTTTCAATGAAGAAAAAGGCTACGGTTTTATCATTGATAGCGAATCAAGAGAAAGCATATTTGTCCACGCCAACAATATTGATGGCGGTTTGCTCAAGCAAAATGATAAAGTGACTTTTGAAATAGAAATGGGTGCGAAAGGACTCAATGCCGTCAAAGTCGGTTTGGTTAGTGCTGCATAAATGCGCTAAGACTTCATCATTGTTCTTATCAATATGAATAATGAAACCATGAGAAGCACTGATAAACAAAAAAAATTACACCTACTTGACAGTAAAAGTGCAGATTGTGCGTAAAACTGACTTTTATAAGACGAAACAAACTTTGATTTTTTAAAAAAAATTGAGAAGTTTGCACCTCTTTATGTCTACACACAAGATGGCAAATATAAAATATAGAAATATAAACAGACTCGTCATGCTGATGAGTCTGCTGCCCGTTCTATTAATTTCCCTCTCCGTAAAAAAAATTGCTTACACGCCGCCGCGTCCAATTACGGCAGGCTTTGAGCCTGTAGTGGTGCCGGAGGAAGAAGTAATAGACGAAACATTAATCAACAAAATTGAACGCTATTTCAAACGCAGATATGACAGGCGGGTGTTCAATGGTACGGTCTTGTTTGCCGAACAAGGGAAAATTGTGTATAAAGGCGCGTTTGGCTACGGCGATATTCGTGGCAAACGCGACCAATTGACCACTCAAAGCCCCTTTCAACTTGCCTCCGTAACCAAGCCGCTGACTTCTACGGCGGTGCTGATGTTGCAGGATTGGGGCTATCTCTCCGTTAAAGATTCTATTCAAAAATTTATTCCGAAATTTCCCTACGATGGCGTGACGATTGAGCATCTGCTGATACAAAAATCAGGCTTGCCGGAATACCTTTATTTTAGCGACAAACATTGGGAAGATTGGAGCAAAACCATCACCAATGATGATGTGCTTTGCCTCATGGAAGTCTATCGCCCCAATCGCTATTATCGCCCCAATTATCGCTACAACTACGTGAATACCAACTATATACTGCTCGCCTCTATCATCGAACGCGCAAGCGGCGAGACATATAGTGACTTCATGGAAAAATATATTTTTGAGCCGCTTGGGATGCACGATGCCTTCGTCTATCAAAAAGATGAAGAATCGCTCCCTACTACACTCGGACACGACAAACGCCGCCGAAAAATAGCCGATTCGCACTACAATGGCGTGGTCGGCGATAAAGGGATTTACGCAAGCGTGGAAGACCTTTTTCGCTTCGACCAATCTTTTTACGACAATGCGCTTCTTTGTCCAGAAACGGCTGAACTTGCCTTCACCCCCGCCCACCGTCGCCTGTATGCTCACGACAATTATGGCATGGGCTGGCGCATCAATACACAAGGTAATGGCGACAGAATAGTACACCACACCGGCTGGTGGAAAGGCTATACTTCATATTTTATTCGGATGCCTTATTCGGAAAAAACGGTGATTGTACTGACCAATTGTTTGCGTGGTGGTTTTTTGAGTACCAGAGAATTGCGTGGCTTGCTCAATGAGTAATTGGCTAACTTATCTTAGGTAAAACATTCACTAAAAGTCGGCAGTCCCAGTCATACGTGAAATATGTTCACGTCCAATAAGAGTCAATGTAGAAGTACTTTCTCTAAGTACATAGACATAAAAAGAAAAACCGATATTGAAATACATCAATATCGGTTTTTATATGTTGAAAAAGGCTCAACAACAATTTCTATTGTCGTTTGAGATTTATTTTTTCAGCGCGTCTCTGATTTCTGTCAAGAGGTCAATATCGGTAGGACCCGCATCAGGTGCGCCACCTCTTGCTTTATTGTAAGCTCTCACAATCATAAATAAAACGAAACCTACAATCAGAAGATTGATGATAGTATTGATCCATGCCCCCCAACGGATAGCATTTTCAGCTACATAGCCTTCTGTACCTTCTTTTCCTACGGCTTCGCTCAATACAACTTTCAAGTTAGCGAAATCCATACCACCTGCAAAGTGACCAACGACAGGCATAACAATGTCATTTACAAAACCATTAACGACCAAGCCAACTGCACCTGCAAGGATAACTGCCACAGCGAAATCAACTACATTTCCGGTCAGGATAAACTCTTTAAATTCTTTAAACATAACTAAATTAAGATTTGGTTAGAAAAAATGAAATAGCTGATAGAGAGAGTAGAATCATCTGCTATCAACTTTTTTAGCAAAACTAATGTCACAAATATGACGAAAAATTCACAAAAAAGTATTTCTTATCACATTTTTTTTTGTGGCTTAGCAAAATCTCAATGTAAGAAATCCGAATATCCGGTAAGAGGAAGTACAAGTTTATCCCGTACAGTTGTTGGGAAAGTTTAAGTTTAAAAAAACAATTCTTCAATGAATTATCATAATTAAAAGTGTCGCTTAGTAGTCATTCAAGCCCACACTTATGTGCAAAAATTAAGAGCATGTCTGCCCTAAGAAATATCAAGCACAAACAGCAATGGGTCAATTTTAATATTCGCCTCTAAATCATGGTAATCCAACATGTGAATGTAACCATTCGACTGTAAGAAAGTAATTTTTAGAATTTGGAAATTATGTTTATCTATGAATAAATTGATTTGTGAAGAGTCTGAATCGGGATTATTGGTTTTTGGGATGAAAGACATCTTGACGAACGTATGTTCGCCCAAGTCTAACTCGCCGGTGATAGAGTAGCTGAAGGCATTTTCCCAAGTTTTGATGGTATTTATCGGGTAAATGAAGTTGGCTTCGTCGGGCTTATCGACTTTGTTAGACACTTTTTTAGATTGTTTGTCGTAAAACCATACTTTTTTACCATCGTGTATTATGTCTTGGTGCGGCATTTCGAGGCGATATTTTTGACCATCCATAAAACCCCGAATGGTGTCGGTAGCGGTATTGTTTTGATAACCTGTGGTCAGTACCATATCAACTTTGAGGGATTTGAACTCATCATAACGTTGGTAAATGCTATCCATCATAGCTCTGGCTGCGGGGTTGGCAGGTCCGGGAGGTAAGTAGGCAATTTCTGTTTTTTCATCTATAGGTATAGAAGGTATTTCTTTTGCTGTAACAACGAAAAGTAAACAGGAAATTGATAGTAGTAATAATATTGTTTTTAATTGCTTCATTTTTTGCCTTCGGGTTAGTGTGTTAAAAGATAATATTTAGCAGCCAAATTACGACATATATTTTATAAAATAAAATAATTTAGCTTTTTAATATATTTTATCGTGTCATGTTTTTGCAAAAGTCAATTTTTATCGTTTTGTAAACTATATATAATAACGAGAGTTTAGGGAAAAACGTTGCTTAAAGGTTAAGAAAAAATTAAAAAAAATTCTTAACCCGCCACTTTCGGTGTTATTTTTTACATAAATATTGTCGTCTGGACTTTGGGCATTAGGTAACAGGGGAATTAGGTAATTAGGCTAACGAAGGTATAATTTGTTATTTATCAGTAGAATAAAAATTGCAATAAAACTAATTTGAAATAAAACACAAATAATACATTTATTGATTATGAGTGTTTTACCTAATTTCCTAGTTACCGAATTCCCCCAATGTCCAAAGTCAAGTTGTCGTGGAATCAATAATATGACACAAAAAAGGTTTGCAGCCTGTACTGCACCTTTGAAAACTTAGCCTTAAATTCGTTCAGCGAACACCAACTCGGTGACAAAACAGCAGGCGGACTCATCCGCTATCCTTATGCTTTTGTCGGGATTGGTTTCTCTAAATCAGCGTATAAGTGTGTATAAGGTAGCAACTTAGGAATCCGAAATTTTCCCTATCTTTACAGATATGAAAAAACTACCGATAGGGCTACAAAATTTTAAAGAAATCATCGAAGAAGGCTATTTGTACGTGGACAAGACGCGGCAGATATTTGATTTGATTGATAAAGGGAAGTTGTATTTCCTATCGCGTCCGCGTCGCTTTGGTAAATCATTGACACTGACAACTTTACGCTATATTTTTGAAGGTGAAAAAGAATTATTTAAGGGTTTGTACATTGCCGAAAAGACGGATTATGACTGGGAGAAACATCCTGTTTTGCAGTTTAATTTTGCGGCTTATGGGCATGAATATGATAGCGACGAATTGAGAGTTTCGATTAAACGTGACCTTCAAAAACACAGTGAAAGATTTGATATAAAACTACCTGATATTCGGATTGCTGACCAATTTCGCATATTGATTGAAGAAATTTCACAAAAATATAACTCTGTTGTTATTCTGTTGGACGAATACGGCAAACCCATCGTTGATTTTCTGACCGAACCCAAAAAAGCAGCCGCCAATCGCGGCGTTTTACGGGAGTTTTTTTCGCCCTTAAAAGACTTGGACTCGCAGCAACATCTCCGCTTCTTGTTCATCACAGGCGTATCGAAATTCAGCAAGGTCAGCCTGTTTTCGGATTTGAATAATTTGCAGGATTTGACGATGAACCCTCCTTACGATTTAATGGGTATCACACACGAAGAGTTTCTGGAATATTTCAAGGATTATTGCCTCCAATTTCCTGTCGAACGATTCAAAATAAACCGTGAACAATTGCTCGACTGGATAAAACTTTGGTATAATGGTTACTCCTACGATGGCGAAACCAAATTGTATAATCCATTCTCTATACTCAATTTTTTCAAATCAGAACGCTTCCGAAATTTCTGGTTTGCTACCGGCACGCCTACTTTTTTGGTCGAGACGATTCGGGATACCCACATCAATCCGCAGGAATTGGAAGAGGTCAAAGTAGATGATACTTTTTTCGACAAATTTTCATTGGAAGACCTTGATATGTCCGGCTTACTTTTTCAGACGGGCTATCTGACCGTTAAGCGGATAGAATATAAAGGTTATCAAGCAAAATACTACTTGGGCTACCCCAATATGGAAGTGTATAGAGCCTTCATACACAACCTATTAGAAGCCTTCACCTACAAAGTAAATTCGACGGTAAACGGTGCGCTTATCAGAATGCAGGAAGGGCTTGAAGAAGGAAAAGTTGGAGAATTTGTTCGTCAAATAGAAATCCTCCTCGCCGATATTTCCTACCATTTACACCCGAAAAATAAACCGGAAGAAGAAGCTTTTAAAATGTGGGAAGGTTATTTTCACACCATTATTTACCTGATTACAAGTTTCATGAATCTGTACGTACAATCCGAAATTACCAAGCACAAAGGACGCTTGGATTTGATGATTGAGGTGGACGAATTTTTATATTTAATAGAATTTAAATTGGACCAACCCGCCGAAAACGCCATCAAACAAATCAAAAACAGAGACTACTTAAAATCCTATATCAATTCACCAAAAACCATTCACCTTGTTGGCATCAGTTTTTCCAAAACGGAGCGCAATGTAAGCACTTGGACATCCGAAATTTGGGAGCGATAGCCCTTGCCAAAACCTTCCTTTTCAAAATATGCTCTAACGCAAAACCCTCCCAACTTTGTGTCCTGATTTTTAGATTCTCATTCGCAGAGGAGAATGCAAAATACTATACTCATAATTGGACCATACTACTATACATGATGAGAACCTTGCCACAAAGTCACAAAGACA
>CALCMV010000165.1 GCA_937967535.1 uncultured Saprospiraceae bacterium | reverse complement strand
CAAAGCGACACGCATCGCCAATCACTTTGCCACCAATCCAAAAGATAACCCAATGCCACTCGTTATTGGTGCTTTGTACAACTATTTCAGCAAGTTATATATTTGTCAATTTCTCCGTAATTCGCCCGATGATGCTTGGGTAAAAGCCCTCGGACTACGCAATTCTTGGTTTTTGAAGGATTATAAAGCGGCTATCCGCACCTTTAACAAACCGAAAACGGAACAGGCCCTCTCCGTCATCAAAGAGTATGACCTCAAATCGAAAGGCGTGGACAGAGACAGTACGCCCGAAGGGGAATTGATGCGGGAGATGGTTTGGAAGTTAATGAATTTTTGATTTGGAGGTTTCGTGGTTGGGGTCATTATACCGGAGTTGTGGAAGAAGCCTTATCATTTTAATTTCTGCTCTCATTTTCTCAACTTCGGCAGTAGGACTTTTGAACGAAGTTCTACACTTTTTTCTTCTGCTATTTTTTTACTAATTTCATATACAAACATATTTAATGCAAATTTAGTTATTTATCTATTTCTGCCTTGATTTTCAACACTTCTTCTACTGAAATATTTGCAATTTGAGCAATTTCAGTAGGCTGCATTGAAGTCGAAGAAATTAGATTGCGGATGATATTTATTTTTTCCTTCTTTTCTGCTTCAACCTCTTTCTTAAGCTCTGCTTCAACTTCTTTCTTAAGCTCTGCTTCGACCTCTTTCTTAAGCTCTGCCTTAATCACATCTCCATACTCTTCTTTAATCACTTCATATATATCCTCGTCCGGGGACATTACAATATACTCAAGTATTCCCATTTTTGATTGTTTTATTCGTTCTGATTCTTGTTTGAGTTCCAAGCGAAACTTTTGTTTAATTTCAGGAGGTAAGTACATCAGAATATTGATAAATTGAATTAGTGATATTATGTACTTTTTTGGATAATTGCGCTCCAAAGCCAATCTAAACAACTTCAACTTAAACTTTCGCCGCAAGTCAAAATCATTTTTAGTTTGGTTGATATATTTGCAGGTCAAAATGACGAGTGCAAATATATTATCGGACTTTAGCAGTTCTTCCTCATCAGCATCACGCACGAGGTAGGTGTTGAATTTGTATGTCAACTCCGTACCTCTGAAATTATACACATATCGGTCGTGCGGTGTGGGTACACGGTCACTCGCGTAAATAACAAGTGCCGTAATCGCCTTATCTTTGCTGTCAAAAATCCGGTAAAAATACTTGAAGTTTTTCTTAGGAAAATTGACTTTGAGTTGCGATTCCACTTCCACATGAAAGAAGATATGCTCGTATTCGCCGTTTTTCATTGGCACTTTGAACAATTTATCTATCGACATGCGCCCTTTGGCAGTCTGTTCGGGTATAATCTTTGCCAATTCTTCCTTCAAAAGTTCAGGTGCTTTACTGAAATCTATATCTGCTGCCAGTTCAGGCATGATAAATTTTGTCATTGGCTCGAAGAACACATCAACAATTTTCTTCCACTGCCCGTCATAGTCAATGTATGGTGTTTGCCATTGGTTCTTGGATTGTTTCATTGTCAAAAATAAGGAAAATTCTGATAAAATCAAAAAATCATGGAGGTGCGATTAATCGCGTCTCTACGGTGAATCAATCTCTTCAAAGTAGCCTGTCTTTTTATTTTTTCGGACATTATTCCAATCGTAGTATTTGCCATTCATAGCTACATATACGCCGGGACGCAGGGTTTGTGCGAAAGCCAATGCACTGCCCAAATTGAAAAATCCGTCTGACGATGTACCGAATTTGTAGGGAATCATCGCGCCTGTGAGGACAATGGTTTTACCTTTTATCTCTCTGTCTGCCAAGTACTTAGCAGTCTCTGCCATCGTATCTGTACCGTGTGTGATGATGATTTTGTCGAATTGACTGCGCTCACAATTATAGGCAATCAGATTGCGGTCATCTTCAGTAATTTCAAGACTATCAACCATCATCAAGGTGCGAACCGTAATGTTGAGCGTCGAGCGTCCGCGTTCAAACATTTCGTCCAAATGCGTGTCCTGAAAATACAATTCACCCGTAATCATATTGTATTCCTTGTCGAATGTGCCACCTGTTACGAAGCAGACTATTTTGTCGCTGTTCATAGTTCATAGTTGATAGTTCGTAGTACCTAGTTAGTACGCGAGCGAGTTTCACGTAAAAACTATGAACTATGAACTATATTTCAATGTGTATATGGTCGTCGTGCCTGACAGCATGACAACCGTGAAATCTTATTTTAGACTCCTTTTGTAAACCAAGTCTTGTTTTTAGGTGAGGTTCGAGGAATATTTTTTTGACATTTTTATGGCGTATTATTTTTCGGATTAATTGTTTTGTATGGACTTCGTCCAATGTGGTTTTTCTTTTTTTTCGTGTATTTATTTTTTGTAAAAAACTATACATCCAAAAGCCTTTTTCCGCGCAAATTTTGGCTTGGTCATACTCGCCTTTTTGTGGTGATTCGCAGATGCCATAACCTAAATTTGAAATGGATTTTCCGAAACTTACTTGATTGGTTTCTATATCTTTATAAATGAAGGCGATGTCTAATTTGCGCCCATCATTGTGGCTGAGGTGAGGCAACAAAGGGAAGCCGTCGAAGAAAGGGAAATTGGCATCAAGATAGACTATTTGGAAATCGGAATAGTTGGTTTTCAGGTCATTTGAAATGTCTTTTAGAGTCGCATACATACGCGGCGTGACGTAGTGGCGATTGGCAAGACAAAAGAGACGATTATTGGGTTTTAGAGGAAAATTTTCGCTAGCTTTAAGTTCGAGTGGGATTCTGCCACTCGCTTTAGCAAGAGGCGGCACGATAAGAAAAGTAATTAGAGTGTACAAAGCAAAAAAGCCCAAAAAGTGCAAAGCAATACGCCCAATACGCGACTTCACAATCGGGTGTTGCGCTATCTTTTTTCCTCTAAAAAAAATCCTCGTCCTATTTGCAATGATAAGGTAAAACAGCCAAACGACTCCGCCGACTTGCGTGAGTACCGTCAACAGGAGGACGGTGAGTGTATGTGCAAAAATTTTTATGATTTTTTTTCATGTTTGTGTGTAGAATAGGCAATTTTGGCGCAATGTGATTTGCACCAAGAAGCTAAGTAAAGTTTAAGTTTAAGTTTAAGAACAAGTTTAAACTCAAATTTAAATTTAAGCCTCCTTCGGAGGGATAAGCAACATTGCAAATTTATCGACAACATGTTGGTTTCAAAAAATTCCTAACTGGACTTTGGACATTGGGGAATTAGGAAATTTGGTATTAGGTAAATTGTTTTTTATCAAATAACTATAAAATTTAATTAATTGAATATTTTTTACCTTAATAAAAATTAAATAACTGATAATCAATTACTTATGATT
>CALCMV010000164.1 GCA_937967535.1 uncultured Saprospiraceae bacterium | reverse complement strand
GGGGCAATTGGCAAAAAACATAAGCAACATCGAACTAAATGAAGGAACACAAACCTTGAATGTGGATGTCTCCGACCTCCCGACAGGCATGTATTACTGTGTCTTACAATCCGCTAAATGGCAGGCAGTTCAGAAGTTTGTCATTGCGCGATAGCTTGGTGCTTATGCCTGAAATTAATTAGCAAATTAGGTAATTGGTTTGAGTGTGAAACACATAAGTGGATTCATAATATTAGGCGCATAGTTCCGATAGCTATCGGAAGCACGCTTTGTAACCGACGATTAGTTCCACAACTTCCTAAGCCGCATAGCGGCGGCACTATTAAAACTGGCGTATTAAGGGGGACGACGCTATGCGCCTTTTTCGGGGGGGACGTTCTGTATTACAAATGGTATCGACGCTATGCGCCTAAAAAGCATATTTTTACATTAAACTTCCACTAATGTGTGTCACACTCGGATGAATTACTCGCTACTGTTCAGCTAATTTATAGTGTAAATAAATTAACCTGTTGCCAAACGAATCCGCTTCTAAATGTACATATTTTAATTAAAATTCAATACGTATTTTTTATTTTATTGTTAAAATATTAATTTAAATTAAAACTTGTAATTAGCTTATATTAAAATTATTATAAAAATAAAAATTAATAAATAGTATACAGTTAATTTCTAATTTTGTATTTGGCAAATATATTGCAATTATCATAAATGAAAATAATACATTAATGTGTTCGCTAATTTTGAATAATAAAAATATTTAATTTATTAATTAATAATTATCAGTAAAAAACAAAGTAAAATTTAAATTAATTTGGAATTCATAATTCAAAAATTTACAAAATATTGTTATTCAATGAATTGTAAAAAACTATGAATATTTTTAAATTAAAATATATAATAATGTGAATGTAAAATATGTTCAATTCAATCAAAAACCACAAAGTCAAAAATTACTCAATACAAAAATCTAAAAATCAATATTATGAAAAGACTATTTCTGCTTGCTCTGTCGGCAATTTTTGTTATTGCTTGTACCAGAGTTGCACAAAAAGATCCTGTAAAAATTGATGAAGTAAAAACACAAGTAACTAGCATGCTCAAGTATCCGGAAACCCAAAAAGGAGACGTGACCGATGAATATTTCGGCACAAAGGTAGCTGACCCGTATCGTTGGTTGGAAGATGATAATAGCGGCGAAACCAAAGACTGGGTACGCCGCCAAAACGAAGTAACATTCGATTATCTCAATCAAATTCCATATCGGGAAGCCATCGAAAAACGCCTGACGAAGATTTGGAATTATGAAAAATATTCGACACCATTCAAAGAAAATGAGAAGTATTACTTCTTCAAAAACAATGGCTTACAAAACCACAGCGTCTTATATGTACAAGATAATCTGGATGCCGAAGCAGAGATATTGCTCGACCCGAATACTTTTTCGGAAGACGGAACTACCTCGCTGGCGGGCTTTTCTTTTTCAAAAGATGGTCGCTACATGGCATATGGGGTTTCGGAAGGTGGCTCGGATTGGCGCACTGCAAAAGTGAAAGACCTCAAAACAGGCGAAGTGCTGGCAGATGAATTGAAGTGGATTAAATTTTCGGGCATGTCTTGGAAAGGGGATGGCTTTTATTACAGCCGTTATGACAAACCGGAAGAAGGGGGCGCACTTTCTGACAAAACCGACAACCACAAAGTGTATTATCACAAAGTAGGTACAACACAATCGGAAGATAAATTGATACACAAAGATGACGACAATCCCGAGCGCAATTTTAATATCTGGACAACGGAAGATGAGCGTTTTGAGTTGTTGTATGCTTCCGAATCAACGAGTGGAAACGCCCTTTATTTTAAAGATACCAAAAAGGGTGCGACTGAATTTACGCCGATTACGGAGTCTTTTGAACACGACTTTTCGACATTGGGCAATTTTGATGATAAACTCGTCATTATGACCAATTATAAAGCCCCAAACAAGCGCGTACTGTTGATAGATACCAACAATCCGGGCAGAGAAAATTGGCAAGAACTGATTCCCGAAGATGAGAAAAAATTGCAAAGTATTAGTTTGATTGGCGGTAAAATGCTGGCGCGATACATCAAGGATGCTTATAGTTTGGTTAAGATTTTTTCGGAAAACGGCACCTACGAAGGCGATTTGGAATTGCCGGGAATCGGTACGGTCAGCGGCTTTTCGGGCAAGCGTGAGGAGAGTACAGCCTTTTATGCCTTCACTTCATTTACACAGCCGAGTGCGAAGTACAGATACGATGTTTCGACAGGCAAATCGGAACTGTTCAAAGCCTCTGCACTCGACTTCAATGCCGATGATTATGTGACCAAACAGGTGTTTTATAGAAGCAAAGACGGTACAAAAGTACCCATGTTTATCACCCACAAAAAAGGGATAGAAATGGACGGCACGAATCCGACTTTGCTCTATGGTTATGGCGGATTTGATATTAGCCTTACACCAAGTTTTTCGCTTCCCAATCTGGTGTTTTATGAAAATGGCGGTATCTATGCCCTTGCCAACCTGCGGGGTGGGGGAGAGTACGGCAAAAAATGGCATGAAGCCGGTACAAAACTCCAAAAGCAAAACGTCTTTGACGATTTTATCAGTGCAGCAGAGTATTTGATTGAGAGTAATTATACATCAAGCGAAAGATTGGCAATACAAGGCGGCTCAAATGGCGGCTTGCTCGTAGGTGCCTGCATGTTGCAGCGTCCTGATTTGTTTAAAGTCGCGCTGCCGGCGGTAGGTGTGATGGATATGTTGCGCTATCATAAATTTACGATTGGTAAATTTTGGACAGGCGACTACGGTACGAGCGAAGAAAGCCAAGAGCAGTTTGAGTATCTGTTAGCTTATTCGCCGGTGCATAATGTCGAGTCCGGTACGGCGTACCCTGCCACACTCGTCACCACAGCCGACCACGACGACCGCGTAGTACCCGCGCACTCCTTCAAATTTGCGGCTGCCCTGCAAGAAGGACATCAAGGCGAAAATCCTGTCCTCATTCGTATTGATACCAAAGCAGGACATGGCGCAGGCAAATCTACCGAACAAATTATCGAAGAACGCGCTGATATTATGAGTTTTATGTTTTATAATTTTGGTGTAGATGTTAGTTATTAGTTGATAGTTCATGGTTCGTAGTTCATAGTTCATAGTTGATAGTTGATAGTTCATAGTTGATAGTTATCGTTATTAGCTTGCTACGAACCATGAACTACGAACCATAAACCATGAACTATGAACTATGAACTATGAACCATGAACTATGAACCATGAACTATGAACCATGAACTATGAACCATAAACCATGAACTACGAACTATGAACCATAAACTATGAACGAACAACTGTTGTTCAAGATTGGCTTCCTTGATGTTACCTTTTGGGATATTTTGGATATTCTGATAGTTGGTTTTTTGATATATCAGATATACAAATTGCTCAAAGGGAGCTTGGCGTTTAATATTGTGGTGGGTTTGGCGTTTTTGTTTATTGCGTCGAATCTGGTGGAGTATCTTCAAATGGGGATGTTGTCTACGATATTAGGCGGTTTTGTGAGTTTGGGTTTGATTGCTTTGTTGATAGTTTTTCAGCCGGAAGCGCGGCGGTTTTTGATAGTGGTCGGGCGTGGTACGCTGGCAGGGCGCGAGAATTTTATCCGCCGACTCATCGGCAGGGAATGGGAAGTGGAAGATAATGATGCGAATATTCAAAGTATCCTTCGTGCCATACAGCGATTTGCACAAGACAAAACAGGCGCACTCATCATTTTTTCGCGCGATGCCAATGTGGAGAGTTTTGCCAATTCCGGCGTGTCGCTCAATGCTGATATTTCCTCTCAACTCCTCGAAAGTATCTTCAATAAAGAAAGTCCGCTACACGATGGTGCAGTCGTTATCAATGGCAATAAAATACATGCTGCAAGCTGTATTTTGCCGGTATCAGACAATCCGAATTTGCCGGATTGGTTGGGCTTACGCCACCGGGCTGCAGTCGGGGTGACAGAAACAACGGAGGTACTCGCACTTATCGTTTCGGAAGAAAGGGGTAAGTTTTCTATCGCTCGTAATGGTAAAATCTCCTCTAACCTTTCGCTCAAACAGGTGGAAAATCGCTTGAAGAAATTGCATGTAGAGTTTTATGAAGGAGCGAAAGCAGATGAAGACACGTAAAACGATTTTGTAAATCGTCACAAGCAATAAATAACTGTAAAGCAGTCATTGCAGTTTTCCGAAATTTATACCGTCAATATACAATCGTCGTTAAAAAAACCTTATTTATAGAAAAAAACAAATGTTTTGATGGAAAAGGGTTTATATTTGTAATGTCTTCCACCAAATTATGAGTTATGAATTTTGAGTAAAAAAAAATTAAAATTTACTTTTTTTTTTGCTGATAATTATTTTTTAATAAATTAAATATTTTCATCATTTAAAATTCAAAATTAGCAAACACATTAATTTGGTGTATCATTATCAACCTCAACTCTGACATCAGTCCTACTTCCAATTTCTAATACTAAAATTGGAACTGAAATTGGAGTTGAAATCCTCCACATAATATTATGGCATTAAGAATCAAATATAATGCGCCGGTCATTTTGACTTTTTCGATACTTGCAGCAGCAATATTTTTTGTCAATCAATCTATGCTAAATAGTTTTGATGGCTTTGTATCGCTCAATCCCCACTCAGATTTCAGCAATCCTTTTGCGATGCCTACCTTATTTACCTATATACTCGGACATGCGAGTATTGACCATTTACTGGGCAATTTGACCTTTATTCTCCTTCTTGGTCCCATCATGGAAGAAAAATACGGCAGTCGCAATATGCTGATTATGATATTGATAACGGCATTGGTGACGGCGATTATCCAAATATCGCTATTCGATACCGGACTTTGGGGCGCAAGTGGCATTGTATTTATGCTCATTATTTTGATTTCTTTTGCGAATGTGAGAGATGGTGAAATTCCGGTGAGTTTTATACTCGTCGTTTTACTATTTATCGGCAAAGAAATCCTCTACAGTTTGCAACCTGACCATGTTTCACAATTCGCGCATATACTTGGTGGAATTTGTGGTGGATTTTTCGGATTTACAGGAATTTTGAAAAAGAGAAATCAGGTTATATCATAAATCATTATCTACTCTACATGAGAAAAATTATTTCTGCTAATGTAGTACTTATTTTTGCCACTAATGCACTAATTTTTTTACGAATTTATTGATAATTCCCTTGAAATAATTAGTGCATTAGTGGCTTACATTATGATTTTAAAATTTTCTCATGTAGAGTAATCATTATCCATTAAGACAGGTACAATCATGAGCGAACAAATATCAAAAGGAAAGTGGACAGACCGATTTAAAAAAATGGGCATTGCTGCGTTTTTATTTTTCTTCATCAAAGGATTGGTGTGGCTGGCAATATTTTTTGGCTTGGGTAAATGGTTGAAAGACTATTTTGGCGGATAAATGCTTTGGCTTCTCTTAGAGCATGTTTGGAATTTTTCAAACTGATAATCAATAGTTTATGGTTTTGGCGAAATATCGGAGAAGGAATTTATCGGGATAAGTGACTGATTCGATATGAAGCCAAGTTCATAAAATATTGGTTATCAGGCAGAAAAATTCCAAACATGCTCTTAGCTGTCAAGTGTGTTTTATTTTTATTTAAAAAATCAAAACAAGACTTTGCAAATATTTTCTCAACTACTTGACAGCTAAAGCAGTCATTACGAAGTCTTCGTTAACTTGCGTAATAGCGGCGGACTGCGGACAGAAAA
>CALCMV010000163.1 GCA_937967535.1 uncultured Saprospiraceae bacterium | reverse complement strand
ATCATTACAGGGCTCACGCCCGAAACGCTGTATAATTTTGATGCCGCAGCCAGCGACCTTTCAGGCAATCAGGCTGCAAATAATCCAATATTTTTATCCGCCACAACCCTGCAAGATACAAGCACGGAATGTGCCGGAACGAGTGCAGAGTCTCAGCAAGGCGCGTTTTCGATTGGTTATAATTACAGCTTCCAAACCAACGGAACAGCCGTCACTTTTACTTTTGAATTATTGGACACCGACAAAACGGGTGTCATTGCTTATCTATGGAAGGCATCTCCTTTCGGAGAAACACCAATGGATAATGTTTCCGGTTTGACATTCTCCAAAACAATACCGAATCAAACGCTAGGCTCGACGGTAACATATGCCTGTAAATTTGCTTTTGCAGGTGGCTTGGCAGTGACCAAATATTTCGATTATGTCGTTGGTGATGATTGTGCGGGAGCGATTGATTGTATTGCTCCGGGAAGTAGTATTTGTTTGGATGCCAATTACTCTTCCACTTACGATAATACGGATGCACCAATTATGAGTGATTTGATAATAAGTTGTCAAAATTCGACTATCGAATCTGGCGCGACTTTGGAATTGGAGGCGAAGTCTTGTATTATGTTGGGTGTGGGTTTTACTGTAAAATTAGGTGGTGAGTTTGTTGGGGAAATTAGTGGTATGGATTATTGTGGTTCTAATTTGTTGGAATCGGAGACGGAGGGAGTGAATAGTCCGGAATGATGAAATGAGAATCGCGAGTGGGGAGTGTTTTCTTGGGGGGGAGATTTTGGTTAGGTAGATTTTCGTTTCGTTTAACGGTCCGTGTATGCGCTGTGCGGGCGTTTAGCTCGTAGACTGTGTCCACCCTCGTTTTCGTTATTTCGTTATTTCGTTGAGTATTTCATCTATTCTTTTTTCCAAATTTCCTTTAAATTTTTTGCAAGGAATTTTTAGGTTTTTCAGTACATTATAAAAGCGATTACATCCAACCTCATTTCTTAATTCTATCCACTCAACGCCCAACTTGTCTAATTGCGCTTTATTTTGGTCAGACAATTTATCCGCTACAAAAACCTTACTATCTCGTGCAATTACAGCATCTGCACTTTCAGGATTGCCTTTTCCCATTAGTTTAACTTCGCATTTGTAAATATTCTCTTTTTGCATGAGAAAAAAATCAATTTCTCTATTTACTTCCCCCTTTCTCACTCGTTTTGCTTTGAGTTTTGAGGAGTAATTCTTTTCCGGAACTTGAAACAACTTGCAGAGCGTAAGCATTAACGGTCCCTCGGTTTGTTTTCCTGCCGTACTCCACAAGCCACCTCGCAAAGCTGCACGTTTCACAGCTAAAGTGTTGATGACAATAAGACTTTCATTAATATCTAACTCAACACTTACTTTGTTGAACTTTATGTGTAATGTCAAGTTTAAATCTTCTACTTTCGTCAAGTCGTCTATGGCTTGATAAAGTGTATCATAATGCTCATAAGATGCATTGATGACTACTTCTCGCTTCCCTGAATTGAACATATTTGTAATTGTTTTTCTGTTCAATCCTGAGTGAATCGCTATCTCGTCTGAAGTTAAATCAGTACTCAACATTTCTTTTTTATACCAATCAACTGTAATGTCTTCATTGCTCAATTTCGCGGAAGCTACTCGCTTGAAAAAATCAATTGCGAATTGTAAAAATTCGGCATTGATGAGGGTTACAATTTCAATTCGATAATCTTCTCCCTTGATTAATTTCTTGACTATCTTTTTAGTTACTTGCTGTGTTAGTGTCATTTGATTTTAATGTTTTGAATTCTGATAGTTCAAGAAATTCCGTTTTTACTTCGTCAAACATTGCATTAGGTTTGGCTTGTTTTTTCATATAGTCGAAATAATTATCGTCTTTTTCTGTTAGGAAAAATAACCTATTTAAAGCCTTTGCCGTTCGCCCGACTGTTCCGCTACCACCGAAGGGGTCAAAAACAATGTCTCCCTCAAAAGAATAATATTGAATCACCCGTTTACATAATTCGATAGGAAATACTGCAGAATGAACTTTATTGAAAGTCGGGTCAATCTTCCAAACATTCGAGGTCTCATAACCGTCTTTCACTTTACTTTCTTCGACTATTTTTTTATCATACTCCCTTATATTCCAGTCAATTAGACGTGTTGTTTCTTTTCTATACACCATTAAATATTCAGTAATTGCATTGGGTTTATATCCAAGTGGTTTTCTATGTTGAAAAAAACCTGCATTACGATTTTTTACACTTGCTTCGGACTTGAGCCAAATAATGTCATCAATAAATTCCCAACCCATTTTCATCAAATCGTTGTGAATATCAAATGGAATCGGATAACGTTTGCTTGAATGTTGGCGACTGATACGAGGAATAATAATCGGCGAAGTATTGACAATCAGAAACCGCCCTTCTTTTGTAACTCGGTGGATTTCTTTGAACACTTCTGCCAAAAAATCAAGGTAGG
This sequence comes from uncultured Saprospiraceae bacterium, assembly GCA_937967535.1. Classification (GTDB taxonomy): domain Bacteria; phylum Bacteroidota; class Bacteroidia; order Chitinophagales; family Saprospiraceae; genus JAHDEO01. The sequence continues at coordinate 1,055 of CALCMV010000163.1, read as the reverse complement.
CTTGGTAACTTGGATAAATTGAATAATCTCTTGCATTGTAGTACGGGGGTGATGTAAATGTTAAATGTATGCTTTCATCTTCTACGTTTTTCAAAACATCTCTTACATCACCATGTACAACTTTATTTTTTAGATAAGAATAAGTTTCGGTATGTGGTATCGCTGATTTTTCTTTTTTCTCGGCAAAAAATTCTTTGTAAATCACCGTTCTAACCATTTCATTTTGGTGATTTACAAGTGGTTTTAGTTGCTCAATAATTTTTTCATCCTTTCTAAAAACAAGTAACGCTCTTATTGCTTGACAGACAATTTTAGGATCTTCATCTTTAAGAATTTCGAGTAATATTTTTTTACTAATCGGATTTCTTTGCCTTCCGATAGAAGATACAATTTCTCTTCTTATCGTTGTGTCCTCCTCACTTTGAATCTGTCGCGATAAAAATGTAATTACCTTTTCATCTTTAAGTTTTCCTAAATTTTTGACTGCCCCAAGCCTGATTTTAGCGTTATCATCGTTTGCCAAATCATATATCCATTCACCGTCAAAATTCCTTGGTAATTTACCTAAATTTTCTAATACGAAAACAACTTTTGCATTATCGCCATTTAGTTGCCCAACAAAGGATTTTAATTTTCCATTAGGACTATTTTTTAATTCCTCAATATAATTTTTGGTTAATTCCATAGAAATGTAATTTTTTACAAAGTTATGGTTTTTCCACGGAAAAGCCGTTTGTTTGATGATTTTTATTTTATAATGGAGAGGAGCTTAAAAAGACCCACATTGCCTACATTTTCCATTCAGATGACTTCAGAGGAAAGTATTTGGACTATAAAAAGGTAGAAAAATTCGTCTGAAGTTATTAGCGAAAGCCAAAAATAAGTCATATATCTAAATTATCCAAAGGACTGTTTATTTTTCTTCGCTCAAATTCTGGGCAAATCTTCCAATCGTGAGTGATGTGATAATAAGTTGTCAAAATTCGACTATCGAATCCGGCGCAACCGTAGAGTTAGAGGCAAAATCTACTATTATGTTGGATGTTGGTTTTACG
>CALCMV010000162.1 GCA_937967535.1 uncultured Saprospiraceae bacterium | reverse complement strand
TGGAGAAAAACGCGACCTCAATATGAAAGTCCACGAAATGTACTCCTTCTCCGCCCATGCAGACCGCAGCGAAATGTATGATTTTGTCAAACATCAAAAATCACTTAAAAAACTGTTTCTCGTTCATGGCGAATACGATACACAAAAGAAATTCAAAAAGTATTTAGAAGAGAAAGGCATCAAGGATATTGAAATCCCTGACTTGAAAGATGAATTTGACCTTACGTAGTTCGTAAATTCCAAATTCCAAGCATCAAATCCCAACGGGCGCAGTTCTAAATCATCCTTTGAATGGAGTTATAAAAAGCACTAATAATCACAATATGTTCGCCAAATTGAGTATTGAGTGTTTTTTAATTATTAATTAAATATAATATTAATCTGTATTAATTTAAAAATTAAATATTTACAAAAATAAAAATAAATAAATTACTCGCGTTCGATTTGTAATTTTTAATTTGGCGAACACATTGAAATTATTGGTTATAAGTATTTTACCGAATTTCCAAATTCCCCAATGTCTAGATGATTAATCAGCAACAAAAAAATCCGCACGATTCATTTCATCCATCAAATCTGCGTTCTATTCCATTCAAATCCCCTATCTTTATCATGTGAAAACTTATCATTACATTTTTTTCCTCCTCATAATCAGCACGCAGGCTGCTGCCCAAGTCTGCACAGGCAATTTGGGTGAAAACCTCTTTCCGCAAGGTGATTTCGGAAGTGGTACGGCAAATATTCCTCCCGACGACCCGATGCTTGCACCGGGATATATTTATACCACCGCCCCGCCTCCCTTAGATGGTTTTTATACGATTACCAATAATACCGGAGTGTGGCCCGGACTGTTCGGAACTTGGCTGGCTATCGGCGATAATAGCCCTGACCCAAACGGCTATATGATGGTGGTCAATGCAAGTTTTGCCCCCGGTTTGTTTTATGAACAACAAGTGGACGGGCTGTGCGAAAACACCTTGTATAGTTTTTCGGCAGACATCATTAATTTGATTAGACCTAATGTGAATGAACTGCCTCCCAATGTGTCTTTTTTGATTGATGGAACGATGCAATTCTCTACGGGCAACATCCCCGAAAGCGGACAGTGGATTACGCATGGTTTTACCTTTACTACCGCACCGGGGCAAACCTCTGTGCTGCTTTCTTTGCGAAATAATGCCCCCGGCGGTATCGGCAATGACATCGCACTCGACAATATTTCATTTCGCCCCTGCGGACCGGAAGCCCTCGTACTGACCGATGCCACAACAAATATCTGTGAAGGAGGTATGCCGATTGAAATTACTGCCAATATCGTAGGTAATCAATATGATACGCCCGTTTATCAGTGGCAACAAAGTTTTGATGGCGGTGTCACTTGGGTAAATATTCCGGGCGCAAATGCCGCTACTTTTATGCACACCGACCTCGCAGCAGGGATGTATTATTATCGTTATTTGCTGGCAAATGCGCCGGATAATCTCCTCAATTTTAGCTGCCGCGTCATCTCTGATGTCGAGATTATCAATATACCGTCTGCCGTTTTTAGTATTAGCGATACTTTGTGTCAGGGGCTTGCTTTTCCGCTTGGCGACAGTCTTTATTCCCTAACGGGTATCTATACCGATAGCCTGACAACTACCACCGGCTGCGATAGCATCGTGACACTCGACCTGACTATCATTCCCGATACACAGATTGATGCAAGCTTTATGACTGAAAATCCTTCTTGTTCATTTTTGCAAGATGGCAGTGTGGGCTTGGAAATGATTACGGGTGGTGCGCCGCCTTTTGAGGTGTATATTAATGGTGAATTGGACAATGACCAAATGGCATTTAACTTGGGCGGCGGTGATTATGTCTATCGAATTGAAGACCGTTATGGCTGTACTTTTGAAGATACTCTGCGGCTGACTACACCGATTCCTTTTACGGTAGATCTTGGTGATGATATTAGCATTGAGTTGGGTGAAGCGGTGGTTTTGTCTCCAATTTTTAGTTTGCCTGTCGAAGATTTCACTTGGTCGCCTGCGGCTGCCATCAACTGCGAACCGGATTGTAGTAATCCCACTTTTACACCTACTAATTCTTTGACTGTTTTTATAAATGCCACATCTACAATGGCTTGTGTAGCTTCTGATTCGCTCCGAATCAATGTGGATGTCATCAGAAAGATATTTATTCCTAATGTTTTTTCTCCTAATGATGATGGGACAAATGACACGTTTACCATCTTCGGCGGCATCCCCGATGTGCAGGAAATCGAACAACTCACAATTTATGACCGTTGGGGCGGATTGATATTTCAGCAAAATAATTTCCCGCCCAATGATATAACTTTGGGTTGGAACGGCACCGCCCGCGGCAAAACCCTCAATCCGGGCGTGTATGCGTATGCGGCACGGGTACGCTTCATTGATGGAGAATTAATTGAGTATTCGGGAGGCGTGAGTTTGGTTAAATGAAAAATTTCAATGAAAATGAAAATCTAAAATTTCAATGAAAATTTCAATGAAAATGAAAATCTAAATTTAACTTACCTTGTATTTTGAAAATCTATCAATACTTCACAAATTTGAGGGGAGAACAAATTACCAATTAGCACAATAAGTACCAAGACAGATTTTATGGCTACCCGTCTAAGTTTGCCTAACATTGGTAATCAGTAATTTACAAAAGATTGTAATTCAGTTGATTGTAAAAAACTATGAACTATGAACTGGCAACTATGAACTGATAGCCGATTTTATTTTTATTTGATTTATAATGAATGAATTTCTTATTAAAATATTTTCTATTTTTTTAATTTAAATGTCAAAAAATTAATTAAAATTGAAACATAAAATAAGGACTTACGTAACAGTATGCAGATGTCCATATATCTTTAATAAGTAAAATATTTTGAATTTTACTTATTTATTAATTATTTACCAAGTATAAGAGATGCAAAGACTGTCCCCTAATACAGAATCTTCTGCACAAGATAAGTCTAAGGTCGTTGACCAATATTATCTTGAGAAAGAATTACCCATCAGTGAGTCTATACAGGCTTCGTCACACTCTTCGCGGGTACTACATTCCGGTACCAATATTCAAGATATTGAATTTATTGTGGAAAGTCATGCTTTGTCGGGGCAGACTTTACTCGAATTGGGACAGACACAAGATGCGTTGTTGCAATTCTTTACGGCACTTTCTATTGCGGAGACTCACGGGCTTCCCAAATCCGACTTGCTGCATACCATATATAAGGTGTATAAATCTACCAACGATTTTGAAAATGCGCTAAAATATCACGAACTTTATCATCAAGCTCTCCAAAATCTCAAGTTGCCTTCTGACGACTTGAGTAAAGATATTAAATCTTTCTTGCGCCACATTGCACACGATATAAAAGAACCCGTCCGAATTATCAACAGTTATCAAACGCTGCTGAGTCGCAATTTGCATATGGACGGCATTGACAAATATGATGAGTATTTAGGTTATATTAAAAAAGCGATTGAGCGCGTTGCCAAATTATCAAATACTTTTAGCTATTACGTAAAAATTGAAACGGATGAAAAACGCCATCATCCTATCAAATTAAACGAAATCATATGGGTAATTGAAAATAATCTGAAAAAAGAATACCACAAAAATATAAAAATACTAGGCGATGAGCTACTGCCTACTGTAAATGTCAATGTAGAGCAAATCACTTGTTTGGTACAGCATCTTATTGACAATGCCATTCGGTACAATGATAGCAAAAAACCAACAGTTGTTATCAAAAGTAAAGACATGGATGATTATTATCGAATCTCCGTCGAAGACAATGGAATAGGTATTAGTTCTAAACGTACAAGCGAATTATTTAGCATCGCACAAGGACCCAAACGACAGCAGAATGGTCAGCAATCCTGCGGAATGGGTCTGATTGTTTGTAAAAAAATTATTGAAAAACATAAAGGAGACATTTGGATAAAATCTACATCCAACGAGGGAACTACCGTATATTTCACACTCCTCAAATGACTCCTCAATCTCAATTTTTCCGATTGTAAATTAGATTTTAAACTCATGTAAGCACTCAACAAAAATTTCAAAATAGCGCAAAGATATTCACCACTGCTCCGTTATCCACTATTTCTTCGAAGAATCCAACCGTGGAGCAGCTATTTAAGATACATACATCGGGTATCTCTAGAACGGCTGTTTTTAGGGTCGAAAAACCACCTTTCATACTATCAAGGGACTTACATCTATTGGTATGATTGTAAGATATATACGTATATCCAGTGTCGGAGATGCGATAAAGATGCAGTTTTAGTGTGAGTAGCCGGGTGTCAGATCCAAAGGGATAGGCATCCGGTTCTTTTTGATGTTTGACGAGTTGACGAATTGTTGTGTTGTCGAATTGTCGTGAATCAATTCAACAACTCAACAACACGTCAACTCAACAACACGTCAACTCAACAACTCAACAACTCGACAACTCAACAACTCAACAACTCAACAACTCGACAACTCATCAACCCAACACAATTTTAACATTTCCAAAAGCAACTATATTTAGCATTTATTAGTCTTATATATAACTTTCTTTTTTAAATGGATTCGTCAGAATCAATACTAATCCTATTTTAAATAATACATGTCGTATATTGTCAATCAACTTGTTGTTTTACAACATTTTATGAAAAAAATATACTACATAGATTATTTAAAACGGTATAATATAATCTGTAGTCCTCTACTGATATACAAATAAGTGTTTGCACATACACAAAAAAAAAATTTTGTGTATGAAACTTTTTCGACTATTACTCGTATAATCATCAACACAGAGAGGGGAACAAAATCAAAATTCAACTAATTCAATAACGAATATCAGCAAACTAAAAGGCTTACTAAGGAACGGCGAATTTTCTTAATATATAATTAGACTCGTCGAATATATCCGCACTTTCTCGTTCCTGAAGTCAAAAGTGTATGCTAAGAAATCCGCCGATTTATGTACACTAAATACTCAAGACATATTGCTTTACTTGCTATCTTACTCTCCACATTATTATACTCTTTCAGTAGCATTAAGGCTCAGGATTTGGAGTTGCATATGGCTACTACTATGCACATTATTGATCCAACTATTAATGAATACAAAAAAGATGCGGCACGTTTGGCATTGAGCCATGTAGCAAGTGGTCGTAGCTTATTGGATGTCGATGTACGTATTCCCAAAGATATTCAGGATAGCCTTTTTATAGCCTTAATGCACATACACGATTCGAGCAATCCTTATGCACAGAAAGTAACTTCAATGGGCATACACACCAAAGCTAAACCTTATTATATTGGCGATATTCAGATAAGCTGTACCTCCGAAACCACTTGGACTGAACCGCTCATAATAGGTGCCACAGCTACCTCAAGTGAAAAAATAAACGAACAATTAAACGAATATGAATTGGAAATAGCTGACTATGATAAAGAAGAAAATTCTTTTGAAGTTTCGGCTCGCAGCCCACTCAATATGAGCAAATTGGCACTATACCTTTCTGAACTTGACAAAGGCATCCAATACATAATTATCCCGGAAATAATCGAAACAGATCACGATATTAAAGCAAAACACGTCGAAGGAAATACTTGGATAATTACCTTTCAAAAATTCTCTGACAAAAAGAAAAAAGAATGGTCATTCAAAGTAGATGGAGCAGGACATGTATCATATCTCGGAAAATAAATTTCTAATATCAAATTTTGATATTTAGAATTTACAACAACATTGGCTTTAGGGATTTTAACAACATATATTTTTTAGAGGAGTGAGACCTGACTGAATACAGTTTCAGTCAGGTTTCCTTTTTTTAAATGAATGAGTAAATATTTACATCTGAAATTATTTAATAAAATTTGAATTACTTAGCCTCAAAAAAATCCAAAACTTCTTACCTTTACGTTTGTTACATTATTAGTTTAGATTCACTTTAAATAACAAACATTAAGTTCTTCGCTCTAAGTACTCCGTTCTGTGTTTAGTCAGAACAATCATTCATTTTTTCAATTTAAACTTAGACTTGAACTTGAACTTAAAATAAGACAATATGGCTTTTAAACTTCCCGATTTGCCTTATGCACACAACGCATTAGAGCCTCATATAGATGAAAAAACCATGCAAATCCATCACGGCAAACACCATAATGGATATACCAACAAACTCAATGCAGCCATCCAAGGCAGCGATTTGGACGGAAAATCTATCGAAGACATCCTTTCGGGTGTATCAAAACACGCCGGCGGTGTACGCAACAACGGCGGTGGGTTTTACAATCACAGCCTGTTTTGGAGTGTGATGTCTCCCAAAGGCGGCGGCACACCTTCCGGCGATTTGGGCGATGCCATCAACAAGACATTCGGTTCTTTCGATGGTTTCAAAGATGCTTTTAGCGCGGCTGCCAAAACACGATTCGGCTCAGGTTGGGCATGGTTGATTGTGAAAGCAGACGGCTCGCTTGCCGTTACTTCCACCCCCAACCAAGACAATCCTTTGATGGATATTGCAGAAGAAAAAGGTACACCAATTCTCGGACTTGATGTGTGGGAACATGCTTATTATCTCAATTATCAAAACCGTCGTCCTGATTATGTCGGTGCGTTTTTCAACGTTATCAATTGGGAAGAAGTCAGCAAGCGTTTTGCGGCTGCAAAATAGTTTTGATAATAAGTCAAGTATGTACCGATTGACTAAATAAACGTGAAAAATTCCACTAAAAAAAATGTCAGACATTTTCGTAATGTCTGACATTTTTTTTGTTGTGTAAAATATAATTTTATTAAAATTTTTATTTGTTTTACAAAAATAACTATAGTGTGTAAAATATTAGGGGCAATCAGATATGAAAAGCCAAAACACATACTACTGCACATTTTTAATTTTGCCACAAAGGCACGAAGACACAAAGTATAAATTGCTGATAAGCATGAAAATTCTTTGTGCCTTTGTGTCTTTGTGGCAGTTTTCAATTTTGAATTATGTTTAAACACATTAAAATACCCCTAATGTTTTACACACTCAAATAATTATGAAAAATACAATTATACATAGCGCACACCTACTCCTTATTTTTTTATTAATTTGTGGACTACACGCCTGTGTCTCTATTAAAAATGCGACGACTTATGATTTTCCGAAACCCGTAGATACCACAGATAAGGAAATTACATATCAAGAAAAAAAGACTTACGAACTCACCGATATAGGCGTGTATGTGAGCAATGAATTTGACGGGGCGCGACTCAATGGCTGCCGCATAGTCAATGATTCGACGATAGAAGCCACTATTTCACCGGAAAATACACCGATAAATGCAAGTGCTTATTATGCGATGCAAATTTGGTCGGACAAGGCGCAAGAACTGACCGTTATTCTGAATTATACTGAACACAAACACCGCTACATTCCCAAAATCAGTACCAATCGCAGTGATTGGACGGAGTTGGATTCTACACAATTTGAGCTACTGAATGAAGGAAAACAATGTGCAGTGAAATTGCCTGTGAGTCCGTCAAAAACTTATCTTTCGGGGCAGGAATTAGTCGTTTCATCGGATGTGAAAGCATGGTGTGAAGAAAAAGCAACACAAAACGGCGTGGCATTTTCGACCATCGGAAAAAGTAAATTGGGGCGCGATTTGTATTGTTTGGATATTTGCCATTCGACAAAAAAAGAAAAGGAAATGATTGTGATTTTGAGTCGTCAGCATCCGCCGGAAGTGACCGGATATTTGGCGATGGAGGCTTTTGTAGAAGAACTCTTGGAAGACAAAGCACTGAGTCGTACATTCAGAGAAAAATACCGCATTTTGGTCTTTCCCCTGATGAATCCTGATGGGGTAGATTTGGGGCATTGGCGACATTCGGCAGGCGGTATTGACATGAATCGCGATTGGGCATACTATCATCAGCCTGAAACGAAAGCACTTGCTGATTTTGTGGTGCAAACAGAAAAAACAGATAAAAATGATGTAATCTTGGGCTTAGATTTTCATTCAACTTGGTACGATGTGTACTATACGATGGCAGATAGCTTGCAGTCAGACCTTCCGGGTTTTAAAAACTATTGGATTCCCGGCGTACAGGAAACACTCAATGATTATGAATCCTTGAACAAACCTTCGGGTCTAGGTGCGCCCGTTTCTAAGGGTTGGTTTTATACACAATTTAATGCAGAAGGTATCACCTACGAAATCGGTGACGAAACTCCCCGCGAATTTATTGAACTCAAAGGGTGCGTATCTGCACGCGAAATGATGCAGTTGCTTGTTTTTCGATAGTTTTTTGAAATGTAAAATAATAAATGTAAAATGTAAAATGTAAATTTGTAGGACGCGAGTGGACGCGAGACATTTTTATTTGATTGATTTTTAAATTTTTAAACAATAAAAAAATAAAAATGTATTGTACACGTACTACATTCCGATAGCTATCGGATTTTACATTTTACATTTTACATTTCAAAAAAAGTTTACATCTTCGTAAAAGGTTTTGCCTGAATATTTCCTTTATTATCCCTTAATTTGAGGTAATATAAAGCACCCTGCAAATCTTGTAATTCTATTTGAAGAATATTTTTCCCTTCTAATGTATTTTTTGTTGCTGAATAAATAATTTGCCCATTCGTATTTATAATTTCTATAAAAATATTTTCATTATTATTAGAAAAATACTCAATATTTAATTGGTCGGCAGCAGGTACAGGAAATAATTTAAAATCAGGTATTTTTTCAATTTCATTTAAATTAAAAATCTCATTATCAATGATTTGTGAATCATTATCCTCATTCACAATCATCGGGTCACAGTCCGGGTCAATGGTTACGTTATAAGTGATACGCCCGAACCTGACCGAATATTCTGTACCCGGCGGCACAGCGTATGAAGGCGCACCGGCAGCAACCGGATTTTGGTCTTCGGTATCGCGGAATCGCAACTTCCAAACACCGCCTCCCGTTGGCACAGAAGCCACCGGAAGCAAGAATTGGAATATCGCATCTGTGCTATTGCAAGTACTCGTCGGTGCAGCGAATATAGGAAATACATTGCCCGAAGGGTCGGTTACTTCCAACTCCACATCACGCTCACAGGAATTGCCTTCAGGACTGAAAAAGAAATCCAAAATGACGGAATTGACCGTAGCATTAGCCGGCACACCGGGGTCATTGATAAGAATACTGTCGCTTTGGTGGAAATCGGCATTATCCCTATTTGCGCCAACAAAAACATCTTTATCCGTTACCAGTACTTGGTCGGTGGTCAGGTTTTGCTCGCCTATGGTGATGGTTTGTTCGCAGGTAGCTGTATTGCCGCTTGGGTCGGTGGCAGTCCATACAATCGTTGTCGTACCAACGGGATAGATGTCGGAAGCATTGGAGGTGCCGTTATAGTCATTAATCATCATTGTGGTTTCCTGACAGTCCGTATAATCTTCACCAAATATTGGCACCGGAATCGTCAGCAAAGTTTCACATTCGCCGGGCGGTGCATTGCTTGTTATATCTTCCGGGCAGTTGAGGATGCTTGGTGCATCTGCATCATTTACCGTAACATTATAATTACATAATCTGGTATTTCCCGAAGCATCTGCGATGGTGTAAGAGACGGTGCTTGTACCAACAGGCAATATATCCGAAGTGGTATGGCTCGTACTTTGTATGCTTGCTATTCCACAATTATCTCCAAAGAAGGGCGATACGATGTCGCTCAGTCTAGCTCCGCAAATTCCGGTTTGAGAATCAAGCGAAAAATCAGGGGGACATAGAGCAACAGGAGCAGTATTGTCCTCTACCAGAATATCAAAACTACATGTGGTGATATTGCCAATACTATCCGTAGCCGTATAAGTAATGGTGTTTGTACCCACTGAAAAGACATCTCCCGGTTCGGCAGTGCTTGTGATACTCAACCCGCAGCTATTATTGCCCAATGGCGGTGTCCAAAATACCTGCGCTTCGCAATTTTCATCTGCTTCTGCTATGATATCATCGGGGCAACTAAGTTCTAGAGTAGACTGCCCGCCTGTTACGGTAATTATTTGAATGCAATTGGCAATATTGCCTTGCGGGTCGCTTGCCGTCCACAAGATAGCCGTAGTACCGGGCGGGTAATTATCAGAAGCATTGGAGGTCGAATTATAATTGTTTATCATAGTTGCATTGGAGCAATCCGTAAAATCAATACCGAATTGTGGTTCGGGAATTTCTACAAAAGCACCACAATCCCCTACGTTGGAATTTACGGTAATATTTTCAGGGCAATTCACAATAATCGGGTCGCTACATCCGCCTCCACTCGCGATGGTTTCGTATGACAAACGCCCCCAACGCACCGAGTACTCCGATTCACCTGCGTTTTGATTGTTGGTGTCTCTAAATTCTGCGACCCAATCAGCTATCGTGCCTGTTGTGGCAGCAGTCGGTACGGTCAATTCGATGAAGTACAAAGGACCTTCGCCCGTACAAGTCGTATAGGGCTTAAATAGATTGACATTTCCGGCGGGGTCGGTGAGGCGTATTTCAATATCACTTTCACATGAATTGCCAAATACTCTGAAATATAATTCGAATGTAATATTGCTTAAAAAAGCATTAGGTGGTGTGGCGGGGTCGGTAAAAATCAGCGTAGGATTGTCCGCAAAGTTTTCCGTATCATTTTCTCCAATAAAAATATCATTGTCGTCGGGGGTGACAAGGTTGGTCATAACAGGTGGCGGGGAGGCACATTCTTCTACTGTCACCTCGAAGCTACAGACAGCCGTATTGCCTGCATTATCGGCTATATTGTAGGTAACGGTAGTCGTACCTATGGGGAATGTCTCGCCCGATTCGTGCGAAACATTCGCTATGGATGCACCGCAATTGTCTGTAAATTGAGGCGTGTCCCATGTTGCTACGGCACTGCATGTGCCGGGCATAGTTTCTATCAAAATATTGGGGGGACAGGATGCTTGCGGAGCTTGTGTATCTTCTACCGTAACGATTTGGGTACATGTGGATCTATTGCCCTCTGTATCGGTTGCCGTCCAAATGACCGTTGTACTACCAATCGAATAGGTGTCGGAAGCATTGGATGTCGAATTATAACTATTCGTAATATTGGCATTCGTACAATCCGTAAAATCAATACCGAATTGCGGTTCGGGAATGGTAACGAAAGCCGTACAAGCATCCGGTCCCGGTGGTACAGAGATGCTTTGAGGGCAATTGACGATGCTTGGTGCGGCACAAGCGTTGCCACCGGACTCGGTATCGTATGAAAGTCGTCCGAAACGCACGGAGTACTCCGATTCGTTTGCGTTTTGGTCGTTGGTATCTCGAAATTGTACTACCCAATTTGCTATCGTGCCTGTGGTGGCACCGCTTGGTATGATTAATTCAATGGAGTACAAAGGACCTTCGCCATTACAAGAGGCAAAAGGCGTAAAAATATTTGTATTTCCCACCGGGTCGGTGACACGTATTTCAATATCATTTTCACAGGAATTACCAAAAACTCTGAAAAATAATTCGAGTTTGATATTGGTTAAAATGGCATCTGCGGGTGTGGCGGGGTCGGTAAAAATCAGTGTGGGATTGTCCGCAAAATTTTCCGTATCATTTTCTCCAATAAAAATATCATCGTCGTCGGGGGTGTCAAGGCTGGTAGTGACGGGTGGCGGAGAGTCACATTCTTCTACAATCACCTCAAAACTACATGTTATTTCATTGCCCTGCACATCCATAGTCGTGTAAGTAACGGTAGTCGTACCAATGGGAAATTCATCGCCTGAATTGTGGCTTACATTCATAGCACCCGCACCCGAACTACTGCCCGAACAGCCATTGGAAAGCAGGGGTTCTATCCAAGTAGCTACGGCACTGCACATGCCGGGTTCTGTTTGTACGACAACATTTTCAGGGCAGGTGATTATTAGGTTTTCGACTCCTATTACAGTAATATTTTGGGTGCAAGTAGCGATATTGCCTTGTGTGTCCCTAGCTGTCCATACGATAGTCGTTGTACCTGCGGGATAAGTCCCGGAGGCATCGGATGTGGCGTTAAAACTATTTGTAATTGTAGCATTTGTACAATCTGTAAAATCTATACCAAATTGCGGTTCGGGAATCGTAACGAAAGCTGTACAATCTCCTTCATCCGGCGGTACTGTTATATCTGCAGGGCAATTGAGGATAATCGGGTCGGCACAACCGCCACCGCCGACTACCGTATCGTAAGAGAGACTACCAAAACGAACAGAGTATTCCGATTCGCCCGGATTCTGGTCGTTGGTATCTCTAAATTCGGCTATCCAATTGGCAATTGTGCCTGTGGTCATGCCGCTTGGTACGGTCAATTCGGTGAAATATAAAGGACCTTCGCCATCGCAAGTAGTGTAGATATTGGAGAATGTATTTACATTACCCGTTGGGTCGGTGAGGCGTATTTCGATGTCGCTTTCGCAGGAATTTCCAAATATTCTAAAATAAAATTGGAGGCTAATATTGGTTAAAACCGCATCTGCCGACGTACCGGGGTCGGTGAATATCAAAGTGGTATTGTCCGCAAAATTTTCGGTATCATTTTCTCCGATAAAAAAGTCGTTATCATCGGGTGTGGAAAGGCTGGTCGTAATGGGTGGCGGCGAATCACATTCTTCGACTGTCACCTCAAAACTACAAGTCAATTCATTGCCCTCTACATCCATAGCGGTGTAGGTGACGGTGGTTGTCCCAATCGGAAATTCATCGCCCGACTCATGCGTCCTGCCTGTGATACTTCCTCCTGTGCAATCGCCAAAAACGGGTTCATCCCAAGTGGCGGTGGCGGTACATTCGCCGATATTGGTGCTTGCCATTACATTTTCGGGACATTCGAGATTTCCGTCACCGGCACCGCCCGTAATGGTAACGGTTTGTTCGCAAGTTGTTTTGTTGCCTTGTATATCAGTAAAAGTCCATGTGACCACCGTTGTTCCTATCGGATAAAAGCCCGAAGCATCCGGTCCGCCTGTATAATCATTGATTGCCGTAGCATTGAAACAATCCGTAAAGTCTACACCAAAAATAGGTTGGGGAATATTGACCACTGCGCCACAATTTACATTAGCAGCTTGGCTGACCGGATTGGGGCAATTGGTTACTAAGGGATTAGCACAATTTTGCCCTGTACCGCCTATGACGTATTTTACTTCGTAAGTCAATTTTCCAAAACGAACAGTGTACTCTACTTCGCCCGGATTTTGGTCGTTGGTATCTCTAAATTCAGCTACCCAATTGGCAATATTTCCGGTGGTGCTTGCATTTGGAATCGGAATAGTCATAATATATAATTGACCGGGAAAGGGAATACCTCCCGAACCAATACAAGTAGTAAAAGGTGTGCCTTGATACACAACATTTCCGGCAGGGTCGCTCAAGCGTACTTCAATATCACTTTCGCAAGAAGCATATTGTACCCGAAAAAATAACTGAATGGAAATATTGCTAATGGTAGCATCAACGGGTGTTCCCGGGTCGGTAAAAAGGTAAGTCACCCCCTCAAAATCTTCTGTATCATCTACTCCAACCGGCAAATCGCTGTCTACTATAAGGGTCAATTCTTTTTCTACTATCTCACCTTCCAAACACTCAACAATTGTCACATCAAATGAACAACTCACCTCTTCGCCCGCAGCATTGAGGGAAGTACAAGAAACTGTTGTTGTTCCAATCGGGAGCGCATTGCCGGATTCGTGTGTACACATGACGGCAGCCCCCGGATTGTCGGCAGGAGGCAATACCGTCCACGTTGCCCTGCCTGAACATTCTCCTTCGTCAACACTTACTACTATATCATCAGGACATATCGTTGATGCCTGTGCATAAGTGTAGCCAATGTTTCCCATAAAAATTGCTATGAAAATAACATAGTGATACATCCTTTTTAGTTTGATACTTTGATTCTTCATGGATAGAGCCTTTTATTTTTTGGATAAGAATTAAGAGTATGTTTTTAGCTAATGTACTATGGCGGTAACGATACCTTTATTTTTTTATTTGGAAACCAAGCACGCCAAACCTACTGTCCCTACAAATGAGGGCAGGTTTGGAGAAGAACGAGGTTTTATTTTTTGCGCCATAGTGTACTAGCCGTTTTTAATACTTACTAAACACACATAAAATAAATTTACAAATATTTTTTATGTGTAATATTTTGTGGTAAAGTGTTTATGATTCAAAATTCATTGACGCTTAAACAGTAATCGAAGCAAGGATAAACGGACGCGCAAGTGAGTGTATCTATGAATAGTGTGATAGCAGATTTTTTATTCATACGTATTTTCAAAAAAACAGTTTCAAAAATGAAGAAAAATTCTACTCTGTATTTTTGGGAAGAAAGATATCGGAGGAGTGTATGATTTAGTCGTCTTTTAAGACGCAAATTTATTGAAATGTGTAGGGTTTAGGGTGTACTTTAAATTATTTTTTTTAATTATATATAAACTCTCTGCTGTGAATCTATGAGGTCAGTCCAAGACTGAAAAGTTACAAATTGGGCATAAAACGCGCCTTATATCTTGAAAATCTAATGGCAAGTATCTATTTTCAGGCATATGGGTGGTCGAATGTTTTAAAAACATCAGAAAGTTACTTTTATATTTTACTATAAATCATAATTTTATAAAGTCCAAATAAAACAATTTATAAAAATAATAAAAATAATTCAAGTTTTTGAGGGGAATTTATCACATATAATATTTAATTATCATTTAAAATAAACTTTATTATTGTCTAATTTTTCTATTGAAATACATATGCACCTTACCTGATATTTTAAAATGTATGACCCGATAAATTTGCCGACAATTTGTGTAGTTTCTGCCACATTTCTAAGGAATGTGGCAAAAATTCAAGCGGATTCGTCTGACGAATAGGCTCTAAAATCTTTATGCACACAAAAAAATCCCGAACAACAAAAGCTGCTCGGGAAAACATAAACGGGTGTGTTTGATACTATTTTGAAATAGCTGTTTTTTGTACAGCTTTTCCATTTTCTATTTGTATAAGTAGTAAGGCAAAATACGTACCAATCTATATTACTGATGTCCAAAGTCCAATCTTATAGAAAGTAAAAAAATTGTGTTGGGATGGTGGTTGTTTTGGAAAGGAGGGGGGAAATAAAAAAGCCGATGCGAGGGTAAACTCGCATCGGCTATTATTTTTGTTCCTATATAATAGGTGTTATCAAAATCTTACTGATTGGAAGTTTTGATAACTTTTACGCCTTCTAATGGCTGTGCTTCAGTTGCTGCTGCTTTTTTAGTGCAAGCTGCTTTGTCTTTTGTACAAGCTTTCTTTGCACTTGCAGAGCAAGATTTCTTCTCTGGTGATGCGTTGACGAATGCGTTTGACTTTTCGCAGTATTTTACGTTTTCGTAAGATACTTTGCCGGAAGTCGCACAAGTCTGCTTGCGTGTAAAAGATACTTTGCCAGAAGCTGCACAGGTACGCTTCTCTATGTCAGGATTGGCAGCGAGAGCTGTTGCCATGACTTTGCTGCATACTTTTTTCTCTGCATTATCTACGGTAACGGCAGTGGCTGCATCAGGTGCTACGTTGACGAATGCGTTTGACTTTTCGCAGTATTTTACGTCTGCGTAAGATACTTTGCCGGAAGCCGAGCAAGTGTGCTTGCGTGCGTAAGATACTTCACCTGTGGTGTCATTTACTTTCTTGACGATGTTAAGGTCTCCCATCATAGCAGCATCAGCTACTTTGGTGCAAGTTTTCTTTTCAGCGTCAGCTACTTTTACAGCAGATGATTTGGCACATGATTTCTTTGATGTGTGAGCAGCAGATTTAGTGCATTGTGCTTGAGCAGTAGTTCCTACAAATGCGAATACTGCTAACAATAAAAGAATTTTTTTCATAATTAAATTTAAAATTGTCTAAGTCTAAGGACAAGTTTAGTTTGACGTGATAAATTATATCCAAACCGTGTCCTTTATTCTTATTGAAAAATTAATAATCTAGTGATTTTTTGTTGAATTGGGGATTTTTTGTGAAATAATACCGATTAATTGAGATTCAAAAATAGTTAAATCGTTTGGTACAAACAAATTAACATCATTTTTTTAACATTGTTTAATTGTATAAATGTCGTGACTATTACTAAAGTTGACTTCGAGGTACTAAATAAAGTTTAAGTTTAAGTTTAAGAACAAGTTCTTCCGGTGGCTATATGGGACAAACTTAAGCCTCCTTCGGAGGGATAAGCAATATCGCAAATTTATCGACAACATATTGGTTTCAAAAAATTACTAAGTAACGAGCAAATAATAAGTTCTCAAATTTCAATAAAATATTTGTTTTGTGTTCCTTAATTTACAGTCTTGCTATGATTGTACGGTTGCCTTTGACTTTTTGGTTCATATCAACTTTGACTTTGGCATCAAGGGGTAGGAATAAATCAACACGCGAACCAAATTTGATGAAGCCCATGTCTGCTCCCTGTACGACTTTTTGCCCTTCTTCGACGTAGTTGACGATGCGTTTTGCCATAGCTCCGGCAATTTGGCGAAGCATGACTTCTACATCGTCGTTGGCAATGACAGTGGTGGTGCGCTCGTTTTCGGTGGAGGATTTGGGATGCCATGCAACGAGGTATTTGCCGGGATGGTATTTGAAGTAGTTGACGATGCCGCCGATAGGATTGCGATTGACATGGACATTGGTGGGCGACATGAAGATGGATATTTGAAGGCGTTTGTCGTGGAAATATTCGGATTCGTGGGCTTCTTCGATAACGACGACTTTCCCGTCGGCAGGTGCATATACGATGTTGTCGTCAGAGATTTGGATTTCGCGGCGCGGGTTGCGGAAGAATTGTAGTACAGTGAGAAAGAGGATGCCCGATAGCACTCCTACTATCCATTGAATATCTATATTATTCGGACTGTAATAGTGTACTATTCCATTGACCGCTAATACTATTAGTAAGGTAATGCTAACAATGAATATGCCTTCGCTGTGTATTTTCCACATATTTTAATTTGTGCTGACGTGCTGACGTGTCTAATGTACTGATGTGTTTGTGTATTGACGTGCTGACGCTTGTTTTCGTTTAAATTGGTGGTAAAACTAACAAAAAACAGAAAAACAGGTTGAATTGTTCGCAGATTCCGGTAAGTTTTATTTGGATTAAGGTCTTGGGGATTTGAAAATTATCGAAAATGTATTTTGTTGTATCTAAATGTAAATCAGATGATTGTAACTGATATATAGGTTGAAATTTGCTTTTAATCAGAGGATGTGTTAATGAATTGTTAAGAGCGTTGGTGCTTTGATAATTGGTTCTTTGACAATTTTTGCAAAAAGGATTCCTGCCCTGCCCCCAAACCTATAAGGTTTTTGGAAACCTTATAGGTTTTGCATTGACATTCAAGCATTTAAACTTTATTATTTTTTTTAAATTAAAAACTAATTTTCTTTTTTTGCAAAAATTGTCAAAGAACCTGATAATTTTTACAAAAAATAAAAAAATGTAGATTGCTTCACGTTAATTGAGAATTTACCGAAATAAAAAAATACGTCTTGCTTCACGTTAATTTGGAATTTACCGAAACAAAAAAAAATACGTCTTGCTTCACATTAATTTGGGAATTTTACCGAAATAAAAAAATACGTCTTGCTTCACGTTAATTGAGAATTTACCGAAATAAAAAAATACGTCTTGCTTCACGTTAATTTGGAATTTACCGAAACAAAAAAAATACGTCTTGCTTCACGTTAATTTGGGAATTTACTATCACAAGAAACGCCTTGTAAGTTTGACTTACAAGGCGTTTTAGTGATCCCGATAGGATTCGAACCTATAACCTTCGGAGCCGAAATCCGATGCTCTATCCGTTAAGCTACGGGACCATTTTGTTGTGACAGGGCATGCTTTTTAGAGAATATATTGCAAAATTACGTTTTGTTTTTTGGAATAACAAGTTGAGATACAGATTAGTTCCCGAAAGTAATTCCAATCTCTAAGTCCTAAAGCGGAGTTTTCTAATAAACTCTTCTTCTGAAAACTTGTATTGCAGAGGCTACTAATATCAAGCCCATTCCAATGAGGGCTGCCAAGATAACACTTTGAACAACATCTGCCGCCGCATTTCTTTCGAGATAGATACCGAATAAAGCCCAAGCTACGACCAAAGCATAAAATATATCGCGTCGGTTGAAAATCATTGTCATCGTAATACCAATAGCTACAAGGATGACTATGACTGCCCATATTGCTTCGCCCAAGCCTAAACCGCCTACTCCAAAGTTGACCAACATGGCGGTGACGTTGGCGATGGTGGCTACGGTAATCCAGCCAAGATATATACTGAAGGGCAGGTGTACTAAGTATTTCTCGATATTCGGTACGGTGGATATACCGATGCGTAGTCCTTGGTAAATGGCTATTAATGAGCCAAGTATGAGCAACATGAGTAGCATGGAAAGCGGTACTATTTCGAAGTGCCAAGCTACTATCCAAGCCATATTTGCAAGTCCGGATATCAAGAACCAATAGCCGATTTTGTCCAAAAATGAATCGTCGGTCAGGTTGCGGTTGCGCGATACAAATATGAAGCTATACACCAAAAATATTCCCAATAATAGATAAATGAGACTCCAAATGGAAAAGGTCAAAGGTGCAGGTACAAAGAGGTTCGGATATTGTGCAGAGAGTTGTTGTGGTGTTTTCCCATTTAGCGGTATAGATACTGCTAAGAAATTGACAACTATTGTAGCAATGTAAGCCACCAAATTCACAATGGCAAATGTGAGTCTTTTGCTATGATTGGACATAATTTTAATTTTTGATTTAAACATGCTTTAAAGCACAAAAATCATATGTGATAAAACAAAATAAGCATTTGTACGTATAATAGGTAAAACTAAGTAATTCCTTTTAGTTGAATTGTATTTTCGGATTAATAATAGGAAAATTATCTGATTGGTGCAGGGTTTTTGTTTTATAATTTTATTGAGCTATAAACCGGACTTTGGAAATTAGGTAACCGGGGAATTAGGTAATTAGGCTAACGAAGACATAATTTTCTGTTTATCAGTAAAATAAATATTTGAATAAAAAAGTTTTAAGGTAAAATACAAATCAATGCAAATTGTTGATAATGTCCCGATAGTTATCGGGATTACCTAATTCCTTGGTTTCCGAATTCCCGAATGTCCAAAGTCCAATATATAAAATGTAGTTCAAAAAAAGTATCAACTACTTTTGTAGTGAATTTAAACTTGTCAAAAAAATCCCTCGAAAAATTTTCGCTTTAATAGGGGTGTACAAACTCACAGGTTTCTTTTTGGAATTGTGATGCTGTACACTCTTTTTATTTGAACTAAGTCCCAAGACACTCCTGTTTTTCCAAATAATTCTCTATTTTCACCGCCTTGTTAATGATGTAATGAATGAATTTTGAATGAATTTTGAATAAAAAAACATTTAATTTGTTAATTTTTAATTATCAAGAAAAAACAAAGTAAAATTCAAAATTCATTCATTCAAAATTCATTCATTCATTACATTTGAGCATTTAAGCATTATCTATGTTGGTTGATTTTATTATTGTAGTCGTTTATTTTGCAGTGGTTATGCTGATTGCCATGTCGGGCAAACGCAGTAAGGATATGACGAGCGAGGAGTATTTTTTGAGCAATCGGAATTTGAATTGGTACTCGATTGCGATTTCGACGATTGCTACCAATATTCATGGTTATCAGTTTTTGGGCATGATGGGTTCGGCGTATTTGTATGGTATTGCTCAGGCAAATTTTGAAATCAACGCGATTCAGGGTTTGCTAATGGCGGCTTTTATTTTTGTGCCTTTGTACCTGAAAGACAGGATAATAACCATTACACAATTTCTTAAAAAGAGGCTCGGTGAGGGCGTTGGATTGGCATATTCTATCGGCAATTTGATATTATTTTCGACGCTTGGTTTGGGCGTGGCAATGTTTTGGGGGGCTTATGTAGGCGAACTGGCATTCAGCGAATTTCTATCCTTTATTAGCGATAATCGGATGATACGCTTGGGTTTTTTGATTGTATTTTTGGGCGTATTTTCGGCGATTTATACTTATTTCGGCGGCTTGCAGGCGGTGGTGCGGACGGATATTATACAGTTTTCAATTTTGCTGATTGGCGGAACGATTATCCTTTGGGTATCACTCCAAAAACTGGGCGGCTGGAGTCAACTCTACGAAAAAACACCTGAACTGATGAACATGCACCTACCCGCCGACGACCCAAATCTGGGTTGGTTGGGTGTTACGCTTGGTTTGTTTTTCCTGAATATCAATTATTGGTGTGCCAATCAAAGTGTGGTGCAACGCTCACTTGCTGCCAAGAGTCTTCGCCACGCGCAAGTTGGTTTGATGGCTGGCGGGATTATGAAGTATTATGTGGCTTTGATTGTCATAGTGCCGGGTATCGCGCTCGCGGGTATCGTGGGCAAAGAAGCCCTCGCTGCCGAACCCGACCAAGCCTTCACCTATATTCTTGCTAATTTTCTGAGTCCGGGCTTGCGTGGTGTGATTTTGTGCGCTGTTTTTGCGTCTCTGATGAGTACGATTGATTCATTATTCAACTCACTGGCAACTTTGTTTTCAATTGACATTTACAAAGAATATATTAATAAAAATGCAACAGAGCAGCAAATTGTTGGTACCGGAAGAATGACGATTATTGTCACTCTTTTCATTGGTATTGCTATGGCATTTTTCTTGACCTACATAAAGTTTTCAGACCAAGAAAGTGCTTTTACTCACCAACTCAATCAGTTTCGATATTATTTTAACTGCGGATTTGTTGTGGCAGTTTGTACCGCAGCATTCTTGCTAATGCCGAATAAAAAGTTGGCACTTGCAGCAGTTCTTCTTACGCTTCCATTTAATATTGCTTTGAAATTTTTTATCCCTGAATTGCCCTATTTAGTACGTGCTTTGGTGGTGATTGCAAGCTCTTTACTAATCGTGAGTGTCCCTACAATTTTGAAAAACGGCTTACTTCCCATCAAAGAATTTGTCAAATCTGCCGACCCGCGTGTAACACGATATGGCTTGATGTTATTATTTTCAATGTTAGCCATTCACCTTGTCTTGGCTATTTTGTATCAAATGGCGAGTTGATGATTTGAGTGTGCAAAATATGATATGAAAAGCCAAAACACATACTAAGTGGAAGTACAAGTTTATCCCGTACAGTTGTCGGGAAAGTTTAAGTTTAAATAAATAATTCATTTTCAATGAATTATGAAAACTGAAAGTGTCGCTTAGTTCAGTCCAACCACTTACTGCACATCTTTAATTTTGCCA
>CALCMV010000161.1 GCA_937967535.1 uncultured Saprospiraceae bacterium | reverse complement strand
AATAAATTCGTAAAAAAATTAGTGTATTCGTGGTAAAAACAAGTATTATATTATTAAAAATAATTTTTCTCATATAGAGTAATTGTTCACACAAAATTATTGAGAATAAAATCTAATTTAGAGAGAATTTGGTGTAATTTTAAATTTTAAGAGCATATTTACATTGATTTTATTTAAATACATTTTCGTGAAAAAAATAACAGCAATTAATCGTATTTACTATTGATGAAATCGAAGCCAACTACATATCACCAACTAATTGAAAATAAAGCACTTGAATTGGGCTTTATGCACATGGGTGTGGCGCGTGCAGAACAGATGGACGAGGAGGCACGACGGCTCGAAGCATGGCTCAATCAGGGCTATCATGGGAAAATGGGGTATATGGCGAATCATTTTGATAAGCGTATAGACCCGCGTAAATTGGTGGATGGGGCAAAGTCGGTGATTTCGCTGACTTATAATTATCATTCGGAAAAAACGCAAAGCGACCCTGATGCCCCAAAAATCAGTCAATACGCTTATGGTAAGGATTATCATTTTGTGATTAAGGATAAATTGAAAACGCTGTTGGCATATATTCGCGAAGAAATTGGTGAGGTGAATGGGCGGTGTTTTGTGGATAGTGCGCCGGTGCTGGAGCGTGATTGGGCGCGGCGTAGCGGTGTTGGTTGGGTGGGCAAACATACTTTGCTATTGAATCCGAAAGTAGGTTCGTATTTCTTTTTGGCAGAATTGATTATTGACCTCGAACTATCAACGGACGACCCGATACGCGACCATTGCGGAACCTGTACACGCTGTATTGATGCCTGTCCGACGGAAGCGATTTCGCCACAAGGTTATCTGATGGATGGGAGTAAATGTATTTCGTATCTGACGATTGAATTGAAGGAAGCTATTCCTGCGGAATTTAAAGGGAAAATGGAAGGTTGGGTTTTTGGTTGTGATATTTGTCAGCAGGTGTGTCCGTGGAATCGTTTTGCTACACAACATGCTGAATCTCAATTTGAACCACACCCGGACTTGATGGATATGTCGAAGCGGGATTGGGAAGAAATTACAGAGGAAGTATTCCGAAAGGTATTTAAAAAATCAGCCGTAAAACGTAGCAAATTTGGGGGTTTGAAGCGTAATATTGAGTTTTTAGACTAGCGGAGATATAGAGAATTTTACTTTGTAAAATTCTTAATTATATTTGAAGTTTTAAGATGCTTTGGGCAAGGTAAAACTAATGCTGAAACCATCGGTGTAATCCGTATTGACCCAGATTTTGCCATTGTGTTGTTCAACAATTCGTTTGCAAACTGCCAGACCAATACCTGTTCCTTCGTATTCGTCTTGTGTACTATGTAGTCGCTTAAAAATCTCGAATATCTTATGTTTAAATTCTTCTTTTACTCCAATTCCATTGTCTTTGACTGTAATTTGGTGGTAGTCCGGGTCGGCTTGGTAAGGTTGGGATTGGATGTCAATAATGGGAGAGGCGCAATTTTGAAATTTAAGCGAATTATCAATCAAATTTTGAAATAATTGGGAGATTAATCCCTGATTTCCGTTGACTTTCGGTAGCTTATCATAAACGACCGAAGCCTGATTTTCGTTGATTTTGAAATGTAAATTTTTCTTTACATTATCCAACACTTTATTGAGTGCAATGACTTGAAAATCGCTTTGCTCTTTTCCAATCACCGAATAACGCATCAAACCATCTAGTAAAACAGCCATCCTATTGACACTTTCTACAATAAAATCGGCATATTCCATACTATCTTCCGACAAATTGCCCACTTCTTTTTTGAGCATTAATTGGACAAAATTGCTGATAGTGCGTAGCGGTTCTTTGAGGTCGTGCGAAACAACGGCAGCGAATCGCTTTAAGTCATTATTCGACCTTTTTAGTTCTTTTGTTTGAGCAGATAAACGGGTGTTGGTTTCCGTCAATTCTTGCGAACTGAGGTTCATAGTTCTTTCGAGCAATTGCCCGTCTCTGTCGTATTGGTCATATGTTTTACTGACAATTTCGAGCAGAGGAAGCATCTCGTCAGGAATACTTTCTAATGCAGTGCATTTTCTTTTAATCTGTCTCTGTAGCAGTCTGTTGAGTTCGTCATATTTCATATCTCCGAAAAGGTTGTTATAGTCATGGTTTGGTTGTGTAAATCCGCGTATTGGTTAGTTCCTGTATTTGAAGGGCATATCTCACCGTAAGAGTAAAATCCTGTTATGGTGGCATCTCCAAGTACATCTTTTACTGCTTCTGTTTCTTCTTCTATGCGTTGGTCTAAAATCAGTTTTCTACCAACACAACTAATTAATAAAGCAAGCTGCGGGGAGGATTGACCATGTGTATCCAGGCATTTTTGTGCCGCAGATTCTGCTGCATCTACCACATGTTCAATATTGGAACGCATCAGGCGGGCAGTGCAACCCTCCGGAATATCGCCTGCAAAAGTCATGCTATTCGTAGCTTCATCCACAGAAAGTATGGTACGTACCAATGAAATACTGCTACCCGGCAAGGTAATGGATAGGGGGAAAAACAGCGCAGAACCGGGCAATTCGGCAGCCAAATCTCCCAGATAGTTTTTATACAAGTCCAATGCGTTTTTACCGTCCAATTCGTAGAGGATATTACCTTTTGATTTGGTCACTTTTCGATGCGGACCAAAAGGGTCGAAGCCACTACTGTAGCCGTAAGCGACTTTCATTCGGTCTCCGTACAGCCCCATAGCAACAATATTTCCCAATTGAGGTGTTCCATTATACCCGACCAAAGTACGTTGGAATCTTGCTGCATCGCCTGCCATCCCGCCTGTTACCTTCACATTATTTTTCAATACCTCATTGAAGCCCTTGACCAGTTCGCTTCCATTGGCGATATGCCCGTCTGAAAAAACCAATATGTGTAGCAGATTTTCTTTGAACAATTCGTTTGCCAGTTGTTTGCCAATTTTGTAGCTGTCTTCCGAATTAGAAATATTCGTATTGGCAATTTGAATGTCTGTATGTTCAAAAGAAATTCCTGTCAACACCAATTCATCATCGTATACAAATGTATCGGTAATCTGACCGGAAGTAGAACACATAATCACATGATTATCAGGCGATTCCGGTAGTAATTTTTGAATCACATGCTCATCTTCCAAAGTATAACGCGAACCAAAAACAAGCGTAATTTGATAGTCCGCCACATTAAACTGTTGCTTGTCTAAAGATGCAGGATCTTCAATAACCATTTGTTGAGTTGTAATAGCCATATATCAATATTTTATTTTTGTAGATTTAAAATTGTTTGCAAAATAATTTCTAAGGAAATCAATTGGACATTGGGAAACTTGGAAATTCGGTAAAACATTCATAATCAATAAATGTATTATTTGTACTTCATTTAGACTATTACATATTTTATTCTACTGATTAAGTGAAAAATTATGTCTTCGTTAGCCTTAATTACCTAATTACCCAGTTACCTAATTTCCAAAATACAGTATATAAATGTCCTGATTTTACGCAAAACATTTGATTTGGGTATTCAAAAATGTTTCACTAAAACAGTCCATAGTTTATCAGCCCATAGCCCAAGGTGAAACAGACTCGCGTTCAATTGCGGACTGCGGATACCTTGCTGCCTAAGGTCAGTTAATCATTTATCACGACTTCGCTTTCCGGTGTCCATGCAGGTTCTACTATGCAGATAAAAATCAGGTTTTCTTTGCCTGTATTTTCTACAAATTGCAGACTGCCGGGCGGTACATAAATCGTATCTCCTTGTTGGATAGCTTGGCTCTTTTCATCAATATGTATAACACCTTTACCGGCTATGAAGTGATACACTTCAGAGCCGCTCAATTGATGAGGGAGGGATGATTTAGAGGGCTTGATATAGGCATGGGCAATACTATATCCTAATTTTATTGGGTCATTATGAGGGTGAAATATTTCTCGTAAATGCGTTGCATCTCCCGCAACAAACTCTTTGGCTTCTTCTATTGATTTTTTGAACATGGTTTGTTGAGTTTATAGTGTTTATCAGTTCTGTTGAATCTTACTAAGTCGTGGTACATAACTCGTACTAAGTCGTGGTAGCCAAACTACTAAAAAGTCGTAGTATATTGGCTACCATATTTCGAGCAAACAAGTTTGAGTTATAAAGAGAAATTGCTTGCTTGATAAATTT
>CALCMV010000160.1 GCA_937967535.1 uncultured Saprospiraceae bacterium | reverse complement strand
CCATTTAACTTTGCCTAAAGCGAATACTCGTCAGACGAATCCCTTTATTCAATGCGAATATTTTATGAGATAAATCACTACATTTCACAAAAACCTTCGTCAGACGAGTACTATCCCGCAAGCAAACTTAAACTGATAGCCAAATTTTGCAATTAAAAAAATATCTAAATTGAAAAAACAAATCAAGGTAAAAGCCCTATTGTACGTCGAAAGAAACGACGACGAAATATTGGTATTTGAGGATTTTGACAAGGTCAAAAAAGAATATTACTATCGTCCACTTGGAGGTACGGTAGAATTTGGAGAGCGGACTATCGATACCGTTGCGCGAGAAATATTGGAGGAAACCGGTGAAGAAGCCATAATAGGCGATTTATTCTATATTTCTGAGAATTTTTTTGTGTATTCCGGTGACCCTAGGCATGAAATCGTTTATATTTATAAAGGTAGTTTTAAGACAGACAAACTATTGCATCAAGATGAATTTTACATCATGGAAAGTAACGGAGTGCAGGTAAAGTGCAAGTGGATAAATAAAAATCTTTTTAAAAACGGTACTCTAAGACTCGAACCCGAAGGCTTAACTGAGCAATTATGACATCATACTATTTCACCCCCGACCATGATATGTTCCGCGAATCCTTTCGCGATTTTTTGGAAAAAGAAGTCCGCCCGAATCTCAATCAATGGGAAGAAGATGGTCAGTTTCCGCCCGAAAGTGCAAAGTCAAGCGCAAGGCAAGTATCAAGTACAAGTTCAAAATGAATTTAGATATTATATTTAGTGAAAATTTATATCAAGGTAAGACCTATAAGATTTCCAAAAACCTTATAGCTTTGAAGCAATACATTTTGCTGATAATCAGTACAATACTAATTTTTTCCTGTAATACAGACGATATACCGCTCGCCGAAAAAGAAGCCTTGCATTACTGTGAATGTGCTACACCACTCGCCAAAGTGACAGAAGAATTGCTGGCAGAAAAAGCCAATTACAGATTAGAAGATTCGTTGAAAACGGAGGAAAGAATGAGCGAACTCAGCCGCCAACGTTCCCAACTCACCACAGAAATGGACGACTGCACCAATGACCCCGAATTTAAACGCTACAAAGAACGTACATTGCGAAAAATGTCTTCGGAAGAGATAGAGTTGTATTTGGAAAATCGTGTAGCAGAAGTGATGAAACACTGCCCGGAAGTAGCACAAACCTTGAATTTCGGTACCTAATACTATAAGTTTTACATCATTCAAAATTCAAAATTATTTAAACGGACGACGCTGCACCCATTCTTCTTTGGGTATTACGTAGTTTACGGCATATTTTACCAAGCGATTCAGCATACAATTGCGATGACGGATGTAAATGGATAAATCGTGTGACTCGGCACCTACCGAACTTTTGATTTCCAATGCAGTACGCGAAAAAGTCACCTGATGCACCCCCGCGTCAATCCCGATACGCACCATATCGTAGAGCATATTGAGGTACAATTGCGAATCTCTATTTGCCTGATAATCAAGTCCTAAGAAGTGAGCATCCAAGTCATTTCCATTTTTAATGGTTGTATAAAAACCCACAAATTCATCGTGAATATAACAAGCAATGAGTTTGAATTTATCTCCTAATTGGCGTTTGAGTTCAGGAAAATATTCGGGAGTAAACGTAAAGGTATTGAATACGGCTTTGGCAGCGACATTTTGGTAAGAATCAAAAATTTGCTGTTTATTTTCTTCTATTTCTTGGAGATTGAGTTCTTTACGAACTATATTTTTTCCTTTTTTGAAGGCGCGTTTAGCCCGCACACGATATTTGGAACTCATTGCCGAGAGGTAGTCGTCAAAACTTTTCCAATGGTGCGGAATATCCAAGACCATAGTGGGTTGTGCGTTAAATTCGTAGAATTTATTGCCGGTCAATACAGGCGAAAGTTCTTTTTGGCTGCGTTCAAAAAAATCTTTCATCACGAACAAAGCAATGCGTTTGCCGCGTTTGCTCATTTCGTCGGATGCTTTTTTCAGACCTTTATATAGTAGTTGAGAGGCGATTTCAGGATTTACTTTAGGGTGAAAATAAAAACCATGCTCACCTGTCAACAACAGACTTCCGCACACCATCACATTGAGTCGGACTTGTCGTGTGATAAATTTCTTCACCGACACCTTTGTTTTGTTCCAAAAACCCGTCACTTGGCTCTGTTTTTCATCATTAAACGGCTCATCGCCCCTATAATTTTGAATTTGGCAAGCTGTAATTCCAATCATTTGCCCATCTATCGAAAAGCTTAAATAACAGAACTGCATCCCTTTTGGCGGAGCAACTTCCAATGTTTGCAAGTAAGCCGAGCGCAAAAATACCCGATGCTCCGGCACGAAATCATCCCACATACCCATCACTTCACTTATCGAAGCATGAAAGCCTATGTCAGTACGCTCCAGCAACCTAAGCTCGTCCGGCAGACTAAATTTTGGCGGCATAAGCACCTGATTATCAGTTAAAGAAAACTTACAAGAAGTCATTATGAGTTGCTAATTACGGCTTACAGGCTACGAGTTCATTAATGTTATATGAGGAAGAAAATCAAGTCTTTATGGTATTTGAAAACTCGAAACCCGCAACACGGATTTATTTATTTGAAGGCAAGGTACGATGAATTCGGCAAGCGTTCAAATGGGGTGAAGTATTTATTTCGTCGTATCTAATACATTCACACTGAAATACCTAACAGAATATGCTTGCAAAAGTTGAGAGCCTAGGGGGAGAGAAGTAATTAAGAATAGGTTAAATTAGAGTTTTACTGTTTCATTGTTATTATGTTTTTGCTTTGCAAAAACTGCCTATCCATAAAGAATATGAAAGCATAAAATAAAAAAACGGGAACCGACCGTGTATCAGTTCCCGCCCCATAAACCAAGTATCAAAATAAAAAATCGTTAAATAACCATGAAAACCTAACCAAACATTATGATTACCATTGATTATGCTTCCAATGTATAGCAAATTGGGACAGAAGAAATACAAGGAGTTGGCGGTTTGTGACGTTGTTTTTTGAATTTTTAGAATATAACCATATACAATGAGTTAGTTTTTAGCATCTGCGAGTGATAGTTTTCACCCTCAAAAACGCCCTGTTTTTTTGATTTTTTTTAAAAAAAAGTGGTTTTTGCCCTAAAAAATTTCTCTGAACAATGCTTGTAAGTGGTTAAGTATAAATAATCGACATCATTAGGACAATATATTTTTTCGTTAGACAAAGCTCATTTTGAGGATTATAGCCGAGCTACATGACGAAAAATAGCTGAAGTATAACGGAAAAAGATATGTACTATGGTGTCGATTATTTGTGCTTAACCACTTATCAACAAAAAAAGGGTCATCCTAATGGACAACCCTTTTTACTTTTCGATTTTGAAGCTAAGGATATTACCTTATTTCTTCTTTGTCACCGGCGTGTTTACTGCGGGTGCTGTATAGCTTCTTTTAAATCTTCTTTTAAACATAATATCAGATTTTAATGGTTAATAAATTAATTAATGAACAACGATGAATCGTTATTTTCATTTTTTCTTTGTCACCGGCGTGTTTACTGCGGGTGCGGTGTAACTTCTTTTAAATCTCCTTGAAAACATAATTCTTCTTTTTTATTGTAAACGAAATACGGACAAATAATGTCTGTGTTAGAAATATCATTTAAGACAGTGCAAAGATACAACGAGTTTTTATGTAAGTCAATATTTAATTCTATTTTTTTAAAAATTTTAAAATAAAAATCTTACATTTTGCATTATTTAAAGTTTTTAAAAAATATAATTTTGTTAAAAGAATTAAATTCGCCGTAAAAAATTGCTTCTTTTAGCTATTTCAAATTCCAAATCTTTCTATCGTGAAATTTGTAGTTTGTAATTTTTCCCTTGTTTATCGGTGTATTCGGGGCGAGAAGGAGGTGCTTTCTTTTTAAACCTTTGATTGAACATGATAATGAATTTTTAAGACAGTCAAAGAGTCAAACAAAAAGTTGTCAAAATTTTGTCAGTATAAAATTTTAATCCGAATAATTTACTTTTACAAAATTTAATAATTTATTTTATCATTACAAACTACACATACAAAACAATAATCGGAAAAGAATAGTTCTCAAAATTTCATTTTCTTTGATAAAAATGGACATAAGTTCCACTTCAACTTCAAATCACAAAATCTACCGTCATTCTAATATTTGTAAAAGTGTTTAAAATTGTTGTTTTGAAATAGCGGTTGAAGTTGAACTTAAAAGTTGAGCTTGAGCTTGCGCCTGAAATTAAGGAGGTGTTCGAGTAAAATAAGGAATAGTTGCAAGGCGAATGTTTTTATGAAAATCTACTTTTAACAAAGAAATTCGCCTTGCAACTCACATATAATCATTTACCCTATTTTTGTTGAACACTAGCGAAATTAAGAATTTGTAGAAAAAACTATCTAAAGGTTAGCAGGAAAGAAAAAATTGTGTTTTCTTTGTCCCTGAAATCCAAATACAATATCGTTTAGCGTTTATGAAGCAGTAAAGCAAAAAACGATATTTTGGTAAAGGTGAAAAGTATGTTTTTCTGATTTTCCAAAATATTTTGACGTTTTGCATTATCTGAAATTCATTCCGGCAAAAATTGTCGGGACACTTATTCGACATTACTAATCATAATAAATCTCTTTTTGCTGACTGAAAAATGATAAGCAGAAGAAACGTTCGCATCAAAGTGATGCAAATATTGTACACGATGAATCGGGATGAAACTATCACACCGAAACTTTCTCGTAAACAATACGACATATCTGTAGAGACATCTTACAAAATCTACTTGCTGAATGTACTACAATTGTACAAGGTAGCAGAGTATGTACAGGAAGATGCCAAGATTCGTGCAGCCAAGCACTTACCTACCGAAGAAGATAAAAACTTCACCACTAAACTATTTGATAATGCTGTAATTCAGACGATTGCCGATAGTGCCTCGTTTAGAAGTCTTGTCAAAAAAGACAAACTGGGGAAACTCTTGGATGCAGATTTTACTCGCAAGATGTACAAAGAATTTGCAAAAACGGATACTTTTAAGAAGTATCAGGCAAATGAGGTCAACTTGCAAGAGCATCGCGAATTATTGCTCGAATTGTATAAGTTTTTGGTCAAACACGAGTTGTTTGAAGAACGGCTGGAAGATTATTTTTCGAGTTGGCAAGACGATAAATCGCTCGTGGTAGGCGCGATGAAAAAAACCATCAAGCGTGTCAATGGTGAAGATGACTTTCATCAAGCGTATCTTCCCGAAGATGAAACCGTCAAAGAATATGGAGAAGACCTGCTGCATAAAGTGATGGCAAAAGATAGCGAACTTTTTGAGTTGATAGAACCAATGCTGCAAAACTGGGAAGCCGAGCGCGTGGCGACTATTGATATGATTTTGCTGAAAATGGCATTGTGCGAGTTGATGTATTTTGAAACCATCCCAACTAAGGTGACGATTAATGAATACGTTGATATTTCAAAATTGTATAGTACGCCCAAGTCTAAAGAATTTATCAACGGCATACTCGATAAATTGATGAAAAAACTCAAAGAACAAGGACGCATCAAAAAAATAGGACGCGGATTGGTAGATTAATCACACAGTTCTATTTTTTACTAAACACTATTGACCTATTGACAAAAGCTAAATAAATGAGAAAGACCACTATCATAATCGCTTTGATGTTTCTTGCATTGGCATTTCAAAATAATGCAGAAGCACAAATTTCGACGAATCGAAATGCACTAAGCTTCAAGTTTTTGGCGACAGATTACGCTTTGCCTATCGCCGGAGAATTTAATACAGAGCAATTTACCTATGGCGGAGAGATTAAATATTCGCGTTTCCTCAATCCTTCTTTTAATCTGGATATACCCTTTCGTATAGGCGACGCAAATTATCCGCTTTCGGACTCGACCACACTGTCTACTACCGCAGGAAGTGCCGACGTGAACTTTGTTTACAAACTCAATAATGGCTACCTGATTCCCGAAGGCGGCTTCTTCGCGCCTTATATTTTTGCGGGTATCGGAGCAAATTATCTGGCAGATTTGCAAGAAAATAATTTTGATGCACAAGTACCGCTTGGTTTGGGTATCAATTTTAAATTGTCTGAAAATATTCGCCTTCAGGTACAATCTGAATATCGTTTTGCATTGATAAATGATTTTAATAATTTGCGACATAGCGCAGGACTTTCTTTCCTATTTGGTGGTGGAGATGAGCTAGAAAAAACGGTACTCGAAACTGATGCGGACGGCGATGGCGTAAATGATTTGGACGACGATTGCCCGGAATTGGCAGGTACAGAGCAATTTAAAGGTTGCCCGGATAGTGATGGCGATGATGTACCGGATTCTGACGATGATTGCCCCAATGAAAGAGGTAATTTGCGCGGCTGTCCTGATGTAGACAAGGATGGTGTGGCAGATAAAGATGATAAATGCCCGGAAGAACGTGGTGTAGCCTCCAACAATGGCTGCCCTGTCGCACCCAAAGATAGTGACCGCGACGGCATCATTGATAAAGATGATAAATGTCCGAATGAGCGCGGACTTACGCGCTTTGAGGGTTGCCCGGACAATGACGGCGATGGTACGCCCGACGTAGAAGACGACTGCCCAA
Organism: uncultured Saprospiraceae bacterium; assembly: GCA_937967535.1. GTDB lineage: Bacteria > Bacteroidota > Bacteroidia > Chitinophagales > Saprospiraceae > JAHDEO01. Next base: position 7,898 of record CALCMV010000160.1, on the reverse strand, counting down.
CCGTCATTGGCTCGAAAGAGCTCAATGGCTGCCCCGATACAGATAAGGACGGCATCACAGATTCGGAAGACAGATGCCCGACCACGCCGGGAACAAAAGAACTAAACGGCTGTCCTGAAAATCCAACGAACAATGTGATTACCGTAGATTCGCCTCCGGTAATTTCTACGCCGACCACAAGCCCTACACCTACAACAACCATTATTACACAACCAAGCACTACGGTCATTACTTCACCCACCACAACGACTGCACCTGTACTTGATGCTGATATACGTGAGTTGCTTGATTTTGCTATGCGTGATGTAAAATTTGAGACGGGCAGCAGCTCGCTCAAAGTAGCTTCTTATGGTGTTTTGGAGAAAATCGCGACATTGATGCTGGAGCGTCCTGAGTTTGGACTCATTATGGAAGGACACACCGACAGCCTCGGCGACGAAAATCGCAACCAAAAACTTTCTGAAAATCGCGCCAAAGCCTGCTTTGATTATCTGGTCAAAAAAGGTGTAGAAGAAAGTCGCATGAGTTATAGCGGTTCGGGCGAAATCAGACCTATTGCCGATAATGCACGCACAAAAGGCAGAGAAAGAAATCGCCGCGTAGAATTTACGATATATTTGAGATAGGAGAGAGGTGAGACGAGAGAGGTGAGACGAGAGATAAGAGATAAGAGATAAGAGACGAGAGATAAGAGACTTAAATAGAAAGAGCCAATTTTCTTATGAAAATTGGCTCTTTCATTTTATGAATGTCTTTTATCGTCTCTCGTCTCTCGTCTCAGTTCTCACGTCTCTCGTCTCATCTCTCACCTCTCTCGTCTCTCGTCTCATCTCTCTCGTCTCTCGTCTCATCTCTCTCCTCTAAAAACCTAATTGCCAGTTCATAACCTTTCAGTCCCAATCCAAAAATACCACCAACACAGACTGCCGAAATATACGAATGATGTCGAAATGCTTCTCGTGCATGTACATTAGAAATGTGGACTTCGACCACAGCTGCGGGTACTGCGGCAATCGCATCGCGCATGGCTACGGATGTGTGCGTATACGCCCCCGAATTGAGAATGATACCATCAAGTTCAAAGCCGTATTCTTGTATCTTGCTGACGAGTTCGCCTTCGCTATTACTTTGGAAATAAATGAGTTGTATGTCGGGAAATATTTTTTTTAATTCCTCAAAATATTCCTCAAATGTTTGACGACCATATATTTCCGGTTCTCGTTTGCCGAGCAGATTGAGGTTGGGTCCGTTGATGATAGCTATTTTCATAATTATTCAGATGTTGAAAGTCAGAAACACGAGCGTTCTGTTCTCACTCCATTTTCTCTTTTAATTGTTGGTAAATACGTCTGTTATCATCATTTTTTGAAGCAAAAAAAATGGATTTATCTTTCTTTCTGTTAATTTTAATATAGGGTTTATTTTTTTCTGCATTAATTAATAATTTCACTATCTCTCCATCGCCGGTTTTAAATTTTCCTTTATAAATACCATCCACAGCCGTACCGTTTAATTTTAATGATATTTTGGGTAATTTTTCTAATAATTCAAGCGCACGAATATCTTGAAAATCAACGGTTTCGCCGTACATTCCCACGAAAGTGACCGCCCCATCGTGTATTTCAATTTTTGTTTCCTGAAAACTTCTAAATAATAAAAAACCTACTAATACTGTTGTCAGTAATAGAAGAATAATTCCTAGACTATTCTTGCGCCGCATAGATTGGGTTTCATATTTTTTAGTCCGAAAAATGAAAAAAATATAAGCTAAAATCGGGTAAATCGTCACAAACACCAAGCCCGCATTTTTCGACACCAAAAAATGCAAAATCAAACCCACAACAAGCACCGATAGCCCCAAAAATGTATGAAATTTTCGGAAAGCAGGAAGATAATTTTTTAAGTCAAATTTTGCCTGTTCCTCTTTCGACAACGTATTATAGCCCGATAGCAGATAAGGCGCATTTTTTTCCGTCAGCAGAAAACCCGTTCCTACAAAAAGTAGTCCCAGAAAAATAATTAAAAACAACATGGGAACGAATTAAAATCAAAATTAAAATGAAAAATGAAAATCAAAATGAAAATCAAAATCAAAATGGTCGAACTGAAATATAACCATTTTTAAATTGGCGTTATTAGTGATTAGTTAATTTCCCGATAGCTATCGGATTAGCATCAGGTTTAGTATTTTTTAATAAATAAAAAATGGATAATCAGTAGACTTTATTTAGAAAAAAATTGTATGCTCTCGCGCACGCGCGTCTAAGAAAATTTCCTGAATAAAGTCTAGTAATTTATAATTATAATGACTAAATAATTTCTTTTATTATTTTGTAAAATAATCCAAATATTAATTTTTTTCTCGTGGATAATTTTTTGATAATGATTTTTTTTAGATAAAATTTATAATTCAAAAAAAAGAGAAAAACCATTACAACTAACTAATAACTAATAACCAATCACCAATCACCAATTAACTATTTATAAATATTTTAGAATTAACTATAATTTACCCGAAATTAATAAGTTTACATCCCCAACATATCTGACATTCCAAAACAACCTTGCTTTCCTATTAGCCATCGTGCAGCCATGAGCGCACCTTGAGCAAAACCCTCCCGGCTTTTCGCTGTATGAATGATTTCGATTTCGTCAATATCGGAAGTATATGTGACAATATGTGTACCGGGGGTTTTGTTGATTCGGGCGGAAGTGATGTGTAGTTCATCAGGCTGTTTTTTTTGCGATGTCCATGCCTTGAGTTGGTGGATGTTTTCGATAATGTCCTCGCCGAGTGTGATGGCTGTACCGCTTGGTGCATCGAGTTTTTGGGTATGATGAATTTCGTGAATGGAAGCAATGTAGTTGGGCTGTTCGTTCATCATGGCGGCGAGTTTTTTATTGAGTGCGAAAAAGATATTGACACCGACACTAAAATTGGAGGCATAGAAAAATGCACCGTTATTTTGTTTTGTAATTGCTTGTATTTCAGTAAGTTTACTCAACCAACCGGTTGTACCCGACACGATAGGCACTCCCGCTTCGAGGCAGGTTTTTATATTGCCAAAAGCTACTTCGGGGCGTGTAAATTCGATGGCTACATCAGCTTTTTGGAGGTTTTCAAGTGTGAGTTCGTGCGTATTTTCGTCCGTAATACGGAGTATAATATTATCACCGTTTTTTAGGGCAATATTTTCTATGGTTTTGCCCATTTTTCCGTAACCGATTATTGCTATTTTCATAAAAAAGCGAATATTGTTTTTATTTTTAATATACCTTTCGTTACCTTTATATATATATTTCGTCTGAACTAAGTCCAAATTTGTGACAAAATTATTTAATTATATTCAATAACTAACCAATTTGTTGAACCTAAATTATCTTTTATGAAAAAGTATTTAGTAGAGTTCATTGGAACTTTCTTTCTTGTTCTGACCATTGTGAGCGTGGTTAATGGTATTGCTGATAACAACTTTTTAGCACCATTAGCCATTGGTTCTGCGTTGATGGTCATGGTGTACGCAGGTGGTCACATCTCCGGCGCACACTACAACCCGGCGGTTACACTTGGCGTACTGATGCGTGGCAAAGTAGCGGGTAGCGATGTGCCGGGCTACATGGTAGCACAAATCCTTGGTGGTATTCTTGCGGCGGTTGTCGGTGCAGGTGTACTCAGTAAAGGTACGATACTGGGCGGTGGCGATATGCCTGCCGATGTACCTGCGGCTTTTGTAGCAGAGTTGTTGGGAACATTCGCACTCGTATGGGTGGTCTTACAAACAGCTACTACGAAAAGTACAGCCGGTAATTCTTATTACGGTCTTGCTATCGGTTTTACTGTATTGGCAATGGCTTATGCACTTGGCGGTTTTGGTACAGGCGGATGCTTCAATCCTGCCGTAGCTATCGGTGCAGCATTCAATGGTTTAGCCGGCTGGGGTACAGCGATTTTGGCTCTTGCTGCTAACTTCGTAGGAGGTGCGCTCGCTGCATTGGCATTCAATGCGACTTATACACGACTAGGTGGTGACGATTAATAATTTTGAATATTGAGTAAATGAAATGTCAAATTTTGAGCACTAAATAAATAGTACATTTATCAACTCAATTTTATTTTTCCCACTAAAAAATATCAACCATAAAATAAGAAAAAGCCTTCGCACATGTGCGAGGGCTTTTTCATTTTATCAGTACCTTTCAAATATTTTCCTTTTTTCAGATATACAAAAATATGTTCTTAACAATTACTAATGCAACCAAATAATTCATTATATGGTCTATACAAATACAATTACGCAATTACAGATTTGTACAAAGTTTTTTCAATCCAATTCATCTGTATATCGAAGAGCGCATTTCACTTCTCCCAAAGTGATGCGCTTTTTTTTTGTGTGATTCCACAAGTCACAAATTCTAATTATACGCATGTTTTGGGGGATTTTATCAGGCAAATTGGCAGATAACTCCTCCCATCAATGTCATGGCAATGAACCAATATCCAAAGTGAAGCATCACATACCGCCAACTGCGCCGTTCAAACAAAGCAAGAATACCAATCAGTGGCAGGGCAAACAGAATAGAACCTATTCCACCATGTAGCGCACCATGTCCGAATGTACGGTGTCTGTCCGCATATTTTTCCATAATATCATTCAGAAGAAGCTGTTCGTCAGAACCCGCCGGGGCAGTACCAAATAATTGACCAATTCCGGTTTGGTGTATAGACAAGCCATATAGCGCAAATGCCAAGAAAAAACTAAACAAAAATGCCAAGCCAAATATCAGTACCATATTACCACTTTGTACCTGTTCTTCGGTGACACCGGAGGCTTTCATCCAAGCATTGCCGAGTACTTTGGGATTGTACCAAATTGCACCAATGACCATCGGTATGAGGGCTGAGGCAAAAAGTATCGGAAAATTCATATTAAAAATTAGTTAGTTAGAAAATCGTGATTGTGAAATGGCTATCAGTTCATAGTTGCCAGTTCATAGTTCATAATTTTTTAGGCTAGCCATTCAACTTTGCCTAAAGCGAATACTCGTCAGACGAATCCCTTTATTCAATGCGAATATTTTATGAGACAAATCAATACGTTTCACAAAAACCTTCGTCAGACGAGTACTATCCCGCGAGCAAACTTAAACGGATAGCCATACGGGATTGTAAATTACTGATTATCACAATCATACAATGATTCAAAACTGCATCGTCCACGCGCCTTTTTCATTGATGTCGTGGTAAGCCAAATCAATTTCTGTACATTGTCGTTTCCAGATATTGATGGCTTTATGACTGTTTGAAGCGTCAAATATAATGACTTTTGGCTGAAATGTATCTTTTATTTTCGTTATTTGAAGATAAGGACTATTTTGGATGAGTACATAGTCTGTTCTTATTGATAATGAATCAGTTAGTAGATTTTCATTATCAAGCACCAGTATTTTTTTATCGTAAAATTGAATAAAATTTTGTAATAAAAAGAGATTTTCATCCTCGTGATTTCCCCTGAAATATCCTTTATCATTTGTGCGAATACCGGAGGCAGATTGATGATTGGACGCTGCAAAGCCAATCTGCCTTGTCTCTACTCCAATTCCACTTATAGTTCTTGTTTTTTTATTTGAAATAAAATCTGCAATAGAATTTTTGTACGAATGATAAACGGTAATCTCGCGTTGAGCTTGCTGTTCAATGATTTGGGAAGCACGTTTCATTAGAATGAATAAGAGCAAGCCCAAAGTTGCCAAGACCCATTTGGCTTTTTTAATTTTCAAAAAACAAGCAAATGACAGCAAAGCCAAATACAATCCTGCAACGAGCAAGCCTCCAATCCACACTCCTTCAATCAGGCTAAATGGTAAATTTTGAATACTGAAAATTAAAAAATTGACAAACCATATTAAGCCAAAAAGTAGTTTTCCGAAAAACCAAGCAACAAAAGGTATCCAACTGGAAATCAGCGACATAATCCCCAAAGCCAGTATAAATGTAGCAGCCGGAATCACAATCAAACTCGCCAACCAAAAGAAGACCGGAAATTGATGAAAGTAATACAAACTCAAGGGCAGTGTAGCCATTTGTGCAGCAATAGAAACGGCAGTCAATGCCCACAAATTATCCACTAGAGCCGAGCGCGGAATCCACAAGCGATAGATGCGCGGCTGAAAATAAACAATGCCCAAAACCGCCACATAGGACAACTGAAAACCAACATTGGCAATCAAATACGGATTGAAATACAAGAGAAAAAACGCCGAACATGCCAACGTATTATACACATTCGTATAGCGACTCATAGATAGTCCAACCACCAAAAAACTAAACATCGTAGCCGCCCGCATCACCGAAGGCGACATACCCGTAAGTAAGGCAAATACCCAAATCCCCGTAATCAAAATCACCGGACGAGCGATGCGAAATATCCGATTTCGGGTTTTCACAAAGCCCAAAAAATAGTTGAGAAACAAATAAATCAGCCCCACATGCAAGCCCGATACGGCGAGTACGTGCATGGCACCCGTTTGTGAGTAGGCATCGCGTACATCTTGCGAGATTTCGTCTTTGTAACCTAATATCAAAGCCGCCCCGACGGAAAATTCGCGCTCCGTAGGCAGGTATTCGCGCAATTGATTGATGCAGGCAAAACGGATTTTTTGTGCGAATTTCAGAACGAAATTCCCTTGATTCGTTTGGGTGTGTTGCCAATCTTCTTTTTTGATAAATGCTTGATAATGAATGTTTTGATAACGCAAATATCGTTGGTAATCAAATTGATGCGGATTCATCGGCGGCGGTACGGCTTGTATCCAACCTTTCAGAATCAAGACATCTCCGTAGGCTAATTCGGTATCTATGTTAGCGGGTTCGAGGTAGGCGAGGAGATTGCCGGAAGCGGTTTTCATCTGTCCCGTAGAATCGCTGAGGGCGAGTACGCGGACTTGGGTTTTGAGGCGTTTGCCGATTTTGGGCGAGGCAGTGACTTTGGCGATAAGCGTGTTTTTGTCGTCAAGAAATCGGCTGAAATGCTTGCGTTGATTCAAGTCATTGTGCTTCACCGAAAAGAGATAACCCAAGCAGATCACCCATCCCACTACAAATGCACCATATACCCACCGCCACTTATAATCCACCTTGCGAGATGCCACCACCGACATCCCCGAAAAACACAAAATCCCCAAACCAATCACAAGATAAACAGGCAAATCTATCCAAAAAGACAAAACAATCCCTACCACCAAAGGCAGCAGCAAACGCACGAAAGGTATCTCGCGGAGATAGACTGAAGGTTCGGGTAACATGTGGATATCGGTTTAGTTTGTAATGACCCGAAATTAATATGAAGTTTTGGGATATGGAAATTTTTTAGGGGGAAAAATGGGAAAAGCAGGAAATAAAAAACTCATTGCTTTCATGGTTCATACTCTTAAAACTATATAATAAATTGATTTTCAGCAACTTGATAAAAATGACTACAATTAAACGCTATTCCATCACCACTACTCACACCTGTATATACTTTGTTCTTGCCCATATCTTTTTATTCCATAAATATCTACGACATAAATATTGATGTAATATTCTTTATGTGGTTCTATGTCCCCCAAATAACTATAAAATGTAGTCTTGTCAATTTCATCAAACCAATAAATAATATCTATTAATACACTATCTTCATTATATATACGCCTAACTATTCTATTTATATATGAAGTACTATCTATTCCCGAATCGTCCACACCAACATCGTCATGAGTAGCCCAAACATGACCGAATCTTTCAATAGAGTGCGTATTGAGATTACTGATAACTCCTTTTATTTTATGATTATCTCTATCATACTCTCCTGTTTCAAGAATATCGGGTGGGAGTATATCATCGTCAAGCCCTTTCTTGC
>CALCMV010000159.1 GCA_937967535.1 uncultured Saprospiraceae bacterium | reverse complement strand
GGACAAGGCATGCCTTGTCCCTACCTACGAAGGAGAGGAAATTAGAGCTCACTATTTCAAATTACTCAAAACAACTTTCACTTCATTTTTCCGCCTCTCGTCGTCGGTATATTCCACAAATTTATTGAAGTGAAAAATGGTTTTTGCTTTATCATTCAGGGTTTGATATGTGACACCGAGCCAGTAGTGAGCATCTGCATCATTGCTATGATGTGTGAGGATGTTTTCGAAGCGTCCGATGGCTTTATCGTATTGACCTGTGCGGACAGACATGCGCCCCAATGTCATACTTGCCAATCTATTTTCGGGATATTTCTCTGCTACATCGCGGATAATTGTGATGCCGCGCATCGGATTCCCTCCGCTTTCGACATAACACAATCCGAGATTGACCGAGTGAACAGGCTCGTCAGGAGCTACCGAAATGGCACTTTCAAAGGCTTTTATAGATTTGGCAATACAAAAATCCCGAATCAAGGAATCCAAGTCGCTTTTGAAGCAAGAAAAATAGGTGGTCCCTGCGATAGACCATGCCGAGTCTGTCTGAGTGATTTCCGCTACTTTTTCTGCGTACATACCGCCGAGTGCAAAATCGCCCAATTGATTCCAATTGCTCGAAATGGATTTGAGTATTTCGGATTCGTCCAAAGTATTCGCATTATCTACGAGGCTTTGTTCGAGTGCCAATACAGGTCGCAGTTGCTCACGCGGATAGCGTTTGGTGGCGCGTTCCAAGAGTTTATCTACATCTATGGCGGTGGCTTTTTCTGCTCTTCTTTCGTCTATTATATCTCTACCGGGCGGCTTGGTCGGGCATCCGAAGTAAAGTAAAACTAAGAGGGTAAATGCCGAGAATAGTGCGATCCACTGTGGTCGTTTCATTGCTCTATTGATTCATGGTTGGGTGGTTTCTTACTTATTTATTTTTTTCGCTGTGCCAAAAAACAAATAAGCAGGAAAGCATGAATTAAGTAGTGAGACAAAAATATCCTTACTTTTTGACGGCTTCTTTTTCCGCTATTTTTCCCTACAAAAATCCTTACGTAGCGAAGGCTATGTGCGGTTTTTGTAAGAAAAACTATCGAAAAAATAAGCACGTCAAAATTGTAAGCCTATTTTTGTCTCACTACTTATATAAAAAAAGTTCGAATAACAAGCTAAGTAAAAGTATTAACCGATTAACGTTTACTTTGTTGCAAGTAAGCGTTAAAAGAGCTTGTTGTCCGAACTTTAATAATATAAAACGGCTTTGAATTTACTCAACACCGTTTAAACTAGTCACATTTTTTTTGACCTGCTCAACGAAAGTCCTAGCAGGTTTGAAAGCCGGAATGTAATGCTCCGGAATTTCAATTGACTCTTCCTTTTTAATGTGACGACCAATTTTTTTGGCTCTCTTCTTAATGACGAAGCTACCGAATCCTCTTACATAAACGTTTTCGCCATCAACGAGTGATTCTTTGACTTCTTTAAAGAAGGCTTCAAGTGTTACCAAAACATCAACTTTGGCAATTCCGGTTTTATCTGCGATCTTGTTTACTAAATCTGCCTTTCTCATCCTAAAGCATGGTTTGTTAGTTAGTTATAAATTATGGATTTTATGTAGAGACAATGCAAATGTCGTTATTTTATTTTGAATAAAAAAATAAAATGAATAATTTCAACGACACATTTTGTTTAATTTCAACATTTTATATGTGCGTTAAAATGAGATTTATAACAAAGAAGTTATTTGTCAAACTAATTTCATAGAAGCTGTTTAGGTTGGGGTTATAAAATTTACTCCAAATAAAATAAATTTTATAAACCCCTAATAGTCAGAAATTTATAAAGATTATTTTATTTAATGTAATTTTAGCAATAAATATACATTTGTTCGTCTTTCTCACAAAAAAACATGCAAATAATTTTCAAAAAATATTTTCTCAAAAAATATTTTAAACAAGATTTTTCGTGCAAAATGTGACACTTTTTTTTTGACACATTTGTGACATAACAATTAGTTTATAATATGAATGGGGTAAATTTCGCAAAATATTAATTTAAAAGAGTCGCAAGCCTAACTGGATTTTCGGAGCATTTTAGAAATTCGGTAACTGGGAAATTTGGTTTTAAATCATAAGTAATTGATTATCAGTTATTTTATTTTCATTAAGGTAAGAAATATTTAATTAATTAAATTTTATAATTATTTGATAAAAATCCCAATAACTATCGGGATACCAAATTTCCTAATTCCCATTTTGTCCAAAGTCCAATAAGTATTCTTTTCTAATGAATAAAAAAAGAGTTTGTTCGTTGCCAACAAACAAACTCTTCTTTAGAGCATTTAACTGCTTGTTTCACACTTAAATACTGCGTTTCAAATTATCGATAGTGTTCGAGCAAAGTATGGAATAGTTGCAAGGCGAATATTCCCTATTTTACTCGAACACCTTCAAATTATCGGCTACTTAGGTATTCTGGAAGATATACCATTATTCATAAGCCAAATAGCTTTATCTGCTCCGTTGACATCTCCATCAAAATTGAGGTCGGGCGCAAGGTATATATCAAATACACCATTGTTTTCAAACCATATCGTTTTATCTATACCTGTAATATCGTAGCTCGGCATATCCATCTGATTAATATCTCCTCCATACATTGCCCACGCTCCCGATGGCAATTCTTTTTGCCCAAAACCTGTTGCGTCTCTATAGCTGTCTCCGCTTGTAAAATCGTAGCTCATCGTACTTGCAACAACGGGAACTTTAACTGCCGACATTGCTCCCATATGATTGCGATGTTCTACTAAGATGTACAGCGAATTTAGTTGTGCCGAGAATGGTAGCGCACATCTGTCGGGAAATTCGATAGTGCCATCTTTTTTAAGTATTCCTGCCGACATGGCTATTTCGTCCGCTTTCGCAATATCCGTTCTGAACGAAACCAGTACCCAATCCACGACATCCGAATCGTAGTCGGCATCTGTCCAATCTGTGCCTTCCAAGCCTGTATAGTTCCAGGGGGCAATGTTGTAGGGTTGTCCGGCGGCTGTTGGGACGACAAGTTGGCTGACGGGGCTTTGTCCGGGCAAAATTCGTCGGACGGTATTGAGTGCAGTGGACATTTCTCCTGTTGTAGCATCGTATCCGCCTTCCAAGAATACTTTCAGGTTGATATCTACACATCCGGGGTCAATGACGATGGTGACACCTGCTGTATTGCATAGTGAGGGCGCACCGTCGTCACAGACTTCGTATTCGTAATAATCCGTTCCGATATAATCAACATCGGGCATATAATCAATATTTCCGTTGGGAAGTATCGTTATTGAACCGTTGCTTGGTGCTGCACCGGGTATGATGCTTGTTGCAAGGCTATCGCCGTCTACATCCCAATCATTCAACAAGATATTGTCTTGTACAGCTGTATTGCTGAATGTATAAATGGTGTCTACGATTGCCACCGGTATATCATTGACCGGACTAATATTAATTACCATTTCAGCAGTAGCGCAAAGAACCGGTGTACCATTGTCACAAATTTCATAATCAAAACTATCCGTGCCATTAAAATCAGGATTGGGCATGTAATCGTATGTGCCGTCGGGGTGAAGGCTAAACGTACCGTTTATAGGTGTATGGAGAAGATTCGCGGATAAAATATCGCCATCTACATCCGTTACATTCGACATGATAGAGCCGGATAATGCTGTATCTTCCGGGATGGCATCGCTCAGATTTTGTGCAATGATTGGTGCATCATTTATAGGAAGTACTATTATTTCTACGAGTGCTGTTTCACACAAAATTAGATTAGCATCGTCGCAAGCTTCGTATTCAAAGCTGTCTAATCCATTGAAATCAGGATTGGGGGTGTAAGTAAACGAGCCGTCGGGATTGAGAACAAGCGTCCCGTTTGCAGGGGCTACTACGGGTGTTGTATTGACGGTTATCATATCTCCGTCCGGTTCATTATCATTATTGAGGACATTATTTGATATGGATATATCTTCGTTTGTTGTGAATTCATCGTCCGCCAATTCAGGGGCTGAATTACAAGATTCTACCGTAACAATGATATTATAGACTTTTCTACATTCAAAATAATCTGTAATCAATTGTACATTATAATCGCCCGATGTTTGCCACATGGCATTGACGGTATTGCCGGGACTCAAGCCAACTCCTTGTACAAACCAAGTCATGTTGAGGTCTGTATAAACTGTATCTGTTCTGAATACGATAGGTGTGTTGGCACAAATGGTGTTGGGAAAGAGTACTTCCACCTCAGGGCAAGGTTCATTGGCGCGTCCGGGCGTACCATAGGCTGAATTGATATTTGATGAACTTTCCCATGAATTATAATTGTCATTATCGAATAAAGGGTCAATCAGAGAAAGTGCCGGACCATTTCCGTCGGGGATAGTGTCCCAAGGCAAGTCATCATCATAATTGACATAATCCGTCAGGCAATTATTATCATCAAATAAAGTAACACGCTCGCCTCCGCCGGATAAACTGAATAAGAAATTCCCCACATAATCTACATTATCCGTCAAATGCGGAAATACTGCAGAAAAGAGGGTGTCATTTTGTGCCAATACCAAGAAATCTTCCGGTGCTATGATGGTTCCCACAGGCAGGAGGTATTCATTTGTACCATCAAAAAATTCCCAATTGGATAAGTCAACTGCCGTCGAAGAAGTGTTGTGCAGTTCTACCCAATCTCCTGCTTCAACACCACTTGCAGAGTTGTAATTGATTTCATTGATAACAACAGCCGCGGGATTGCCCGAACATATGCGACTGTTGGGTTGACCGGGTGTACCACAATCATCTTTTGACCTAAACCAACTTATCGGGTCATTATTGTCTAGCGAAGTATCCAACAATTCGAGGGAGGGTCCTACTCCGTCGGGGGCTTCATCCCAGGGTCTTCTGTCATTGTAAGTAAGTGAGTCGGCTATGACATTGTAAGGTCCTGATAGTTGCAATCTTTCACCATCATTACTTAGCGAGCTGCTAAAATCTCCGAAAGGAGAGAAGCCGTATTTGAGTGTAAATAGAACACTATCTTGTGCAAGTACCAATATTTCACCGGGCTGCATGATTTTATTTTTGGGAAATTGGTATTGAATACCATTCGTAAATGCAAAACCACTGATATCAACAGGGTAGGTTTCGGCATTGATAATTTCGATAAATTCATTGCCACAGCCACGTTTCGGATTGTACATAATTTCATTGATAACGATATTGGGTACATTTTGCATAGCCGCTGTAGGAATAACGTATTCGGGTGCGCTCCAATGACTCCATCTGCCGGTATTGTCTTTGTATCGTACCCTTATTTTGTAGGTTCTTCCGGCTTTGAGTTGTGCTTCCGGCGGAATGGTAAATGAGCCGGAGAATGTATTAATTTCGCCGCTTCTCCATACTGTTTCTATCTCATAAATAGGGTCGCAAACAGTGGCATAATACGGATTTGAGGGGTCGCTCCACTCTCCTACTCTCCATTCTAAGGCTGAAAAAGTACCCGCACCCTGCGGGTCACTGAAATCAGAATTGCTAAATGTCATATCGTCCAATGCGGGACTACCTGTAAGGCTTATGGTAGGTGTGTCCGGGATTTCGGGGTCATAAAAACCGCCTATGGTGTCTTGTGCCAGAAAATCACCTCTCTCCTGAAACCATGTTTTGTACCATGCCATGTGTGCATCTACACTGCCCAAATCGTAGGTTTGATTCCATCTGCTATGGTCAAGGTCTGTCCAATCATAAGCTGCTGTGGGGTCATAGATTTTTCGGCTTTCCATGTCCACCAAAAAATCAGCCTGCTCTTGACTAAGTAGCAGGTCATATGCGGAGCGCATTTCATTCTGGTATTCTGTCCATACTCCCGACATATCTTGCACCAATGTTACAGAAATATCCGGTTGGGATTCACTTCGCGTGAAGAATGTACCATCATCATAGGTCATTCCAAAGGTGGTATCATAATCGCCGTACCAAACTACCCATTTTCCTGTTTCGGAATTATAATATTCTCGTTGTGCGTGTTTACCTTCATAATTATTGGCACCGTTGGCAAAGAAATTATTGGCAATTTTATCATTAATAAAAAGTTGTATATCGGAATAGGCATTAGTAAGGGTATGTTGTAAATATCTATCAACAAAACCTCCATAATTCGGATGATGGCTCGACCAATCACCGATATTATCTGTATTGGGAAAATCACCTTGATAAGTCATTCGATGAGGAGGTTCTCCGGAGCGTTTGTGCCGCCATATATTGCCATCCGGTCGTCCGTGTTCTTTCAAATAATCACCGTCATAATTTTCCAAAATCAAGAATACGCCCCAAAAATCACCGGCATTTCCATCTTCATTGACCTCATCTACTACGCGAAGTTGTGTATAGTCTACATGCCTTCCCATAGCACCCGTCAGGTTGAGGGTTTTGTGTATGATAGATTCGGTAGCCCCATGTGTAGTGATGTCATTGACATAAGTACCGGAGAGTGTAAAAGCCCCTTGTTCTTCTTCATATTCTTCGAAGCAATCGTTGTCGGGTGCGATTTTACGTTCATTATTGAGATTGAATTTGACACCCGGTTTTACGCGGGCTGAACGACCATTCGTACGTCCGCGTGGTCGGAATGCAATGTGGTCATAGACCTTGCCATTGTAGACGAGTGTGCCTTCGCCAAGATAGTCATAACCTGTATATTGTCCGTTATTATCAACACCGTTGCCGGGACCGATATAACTTGCCGCCGTTGCACTTCCGGTGATAACCGTCACATCTTGTATCGGATTGACTGCATTAATATCAAAACCATTGATGGTCGGGTAGCCATCGTATACGTAGTAAGCGTAGTTGCTTTCGTTATGATTTTGGTCAGGGTAAAAGGTTTCGTAGGCAGGCGAAGATACTTTTACTCTGTATCGAATTAATCGCCTGTGGACTTGTATCGAGCCGGGAATCAAGGCAGTATATATACCATTATTTGCTTCAAAATCTCCTCCCGTTCCATTGTCCAACATTGGAATTGAAATCCAGTTGGTACTATAAGCAGCATCTGACTTGTGGATGTAGCTTCCCGGTTCTACGATTTGATACTGCAATTCTAAAATTGCCGGACCGGATAATAAGTCAAGATTTTCCATTTCTGCTCTTATCATCATATTTTCGCCGGAAACGGGATTGTCCGGCGTTTTAGAAACACTTTTGATGACCGCAATATCTGTCCAGTTAGCATTATAATTTGAATTGACGGCACCGGGCGTGGGTATATGTCCTTGCCAACTTCCGCCATGATGACCGGGCAGTTCGGGATGTATTTTTTGGATGGAGACAGGGCTATCGCCATCGTTGTTGTATCTGACATTGGGCCATTCCTGCCAACTTTTGTAATCTACCCTATCTATTTCTGCAAATAGGCTACTGCGTAATATAATCTCATCGCCTCTGCCACTCAAACCTCCGGCATAAGGTCCTATTGCGCCCGAAAATCCCAGTATAGACTGGCAGCTAGAGGGGTCGGCACAAACGACTAAGTAGCCGCCGGCAGCTATGCTCGTACCCGCCGGAAACTCATAGGCAATACCTTCTGTCAGCGACCAGCCGGAAAGGTTGACTGCTACAGGTTCTGCATTATATAGTTCGACGAAATCAATGTCTTGCTGTATTTCGACAGAACGATAATTGATTTCGTTGATAACAATTTTCTGAGATTGTGCGGGTAATGCCCATATCATTATCGTCAGGAAGATGATACAGTGTTTGATTTTTTGTTCGACTAAATAAGACCAATTAATAGAAGTGAACATGCTTACGATATTTTTAAAGATGATGTCAGGCATGAAAAAAAATGATTATACCTTTTACTAGTATTTTCCATTTTTATGTACTCGACTTTATAATGTGTTCGCCAATTTTGAATTTTGAATAAAAAATTTTGAATGAAAAAATATTTAATTTATTGATTTATAATTATCAGTGAAAAACAAAGTAAAATTTAAATTCATTTGTCATTCAAAATTCATAATCCAAAATTTGGCGAAGACATTGCTTTAGTATTATTTTTTTTATTAATTATAATGAATTACTTATTTTTTTATGAAATTAAATTCATTATTAATTTTAAATATTTTAATTTATAATTAATTTTAAATCAATTTTTTATTCAAATTAAAATAATCACAACTAAAAAATTTAGTATGTATAGTGCAATTTTCCATAGTAAATAGATAAAATGTAAATTTGTATTTATATTGATAAGCACTTAATACATTACTCTTTTCCATATAAATAGAGTGTTTTACTCAATTCTCTCAATTAAACAAGGCAAAGAATCGCGTAATAATTTTCTATAATATCTTAACTAGATTTTAGATGCTTTAATACTATCTGTGACATGATAATTTATTGTAAGACAAGACATAAAACAATATAATTAGTCGTCATGTATTTTGTAGAAATGTGAGAAAAATATTTTTTTGTGCTTATTCTTAGCATTTTCCAAAAAACTCATTCTCTTTTTTGAAAAAAATATCATAATTCGTAGTAAATTTGTTATTCTTATTAAATCCGAGTTCCGGTTTAAGGAGTTATAGATTATTTTGCGTATCAAAATAATAACAACTCGCGACTCGCTAATCCGCAACTCGCAACCTAAATTAATTTATGAAAATAGCCGTAGTAGGTGTTACAGGGTTGGTAGGTGGTGTGATGCGCCAAGTGCTGGAAGAACATCAATTTCCTGTCACAGAATTTATACCTGTTGCCTCCGCCCGTTCGGTCGGAAAAAAGGTAACATTCAATGGTCGTGAACATACTGTCCTTAGTATGGATGATGCGATTGAGATGCGTCCTGATATTGCGATTTTCTCTGCCGGTGGCAGTACATCAAAAGAATATGCCCCCCGATTTGCAGCCGTAGGGACTACGGTGGTAGATAATTCGTCGGCATGGCGTATGCACGATGATAAGCGACTCATCGTACCCGAAATCAATGCAAATCTTTTGACCCAAGACGATAAAATCATCGCCAATCCGAATTGTTCGACCATTCAGATGGTGGTCGCATTGGCACCTTTGCATCAAAAATATGGCATCAAAAGATTGGTAATTTCTACGTATCAGGCTGTCACAGGTACAGGGGTGCAAGCTGTCCGGCAATTGGAAGAAGAGCGTAACAATACGCAGGCATCTGACCCTGCTTATCCGCATCCGATTGATTTGAATTGCTTGCCGCATGGCGGTAGTTTTCAGGAAGACGGCTATACGACCGAAGAAGTCAAACTGGTGAATGAAACACGCAAAATACTCGGTGCGCCGGATATGCAGATTACAGCTACCGTAGTGCGTGTGCCGGTGTACGGCGGTCATTCGGAGAGTGTGAATGTAGAGCTTGAACGCGAATTTGATTTGGAAGAAGTCAAAACACTGCTCGAAAACGCGCCGGGTGTGACAGTTCAGGATGATTTTAAAAACAATATTTATCCGATGCCACTGTACAGTAAAAATAAGGACGATGTATTTGTCGGGCGTTTGCGAAGGGATTTTTCTCAACCTAAGTCCTTGAATATGTGGATAGTATCAGATAATCTTCGTAAAGGTGCCGCTACCAATGCCGTACAGATTGCTCAATATTTGATGGAAAATGAACTTTTACATTCAAATGTCGAACTTGTGACAAAATAAGTTTAAGTTTGAAGCCGAATCTAACAAGTTATGACTAACTTGCAAGTCTCTTTTCAAATATGCGTTCATACTATATTTTATATTGAAATTTGCGTTTATAATTTGAAATTTGACACTGATACATGGCATACTTTTTGACCCCAACTCAATGCTAATTCGGAACACCTGTAAATAATTTGAACAGTACTCTTTTAAGGGTATATACAAAAGTAAGTTGTACAACAACTTACTTACCAGACCTAACATTATTCCATGCTACACAACTATCTGCTAAAGACAAAACAACTATTATTTCTTTTTTGTACTTCTTTATTGCTTTTTAGTGCTTGCAGTCCGGATATAGAGATTCCGCAATTAGAATTGACTGTGGAGGATAGGCGAAATATTGCTGACCGTATTCTCAACCTCATTACAAATAATGATGCTTACGAGATACTGGACCAAGATGAGTATGCAGATGCCTACGAACACCTTGACAGCTATATCAACCTCATCACAAATAGCGCACTCCTGACGCATCGCAATGACTACGACTGGAGTATACATATTATTGACAACGACGATGGCACAAATGCCTTTACTACGCCCGGCGGTTACATTTATTTTGATACGGGATTGCTCAAAAGCATAAATTCGGAAGCGACTTTTATGCACTTTTTAGCCAATGAAATTGCTTATGCCGACAAGGGCTTTGTGAGTAAAAAATTGCAGGACAATTTCGGTCTGCAACTCCTCCTCGACCTCGCACTCGACTCTACTGTCGAGACTGCCGAAGAATTGCTCAATACTTTGTACAATCAACCATTTGACCAGAATAGCGCAAAAGAAGCAGATGATTTTATGCTCGACCTCGCTTGCGAAAAAGGTTATGATGCCGCATCACTCCATTGGTTTTTAAGAAATCATAACATCACTTGGATAGATACTCATCCTAATGGAGATTTGGATACGCGATTAGGTGCTATTAATGCTTATGAGTGTACATCGTTAGACTCCATGCCGATGGATACTTACGAAGCATTTTTGACTAAGCTATAAATCTGAACGTATGTGATTGTCGCTTTTACCTCAAGCATAGAGGCGACCATCATTCTAATTAAAAATATTTATAAAAACCTATCTGTGCTTTGGCATGGGTAGGTTTTTTTGTTTTAGAGTATCATACTGTAAACGGGGTAAATTTCGGAAAATATCAATTTTTCGAATGAACCCGTAATGACTGCTTTACAGGCTGACCGGGAACTCGTACAGGCGATTTCAATCGCCATGTTTAGTATAATTTTTATTTATAATTTACTGTAA
>CALCMV010000158.1 GCA_937967535.1 uncultured Saprospiraceae bacterium | reverse complement strand
ATTTATAACGGCTTCTTTTTCCCCTGTTTTTCCTTAAAAAATCCTTACGTAGCGTAGGCTATGCGCGGATTTTGTAAGAAAAACCAGAGAAAAAATAATCTCGTTCTAATTTTAAATATAATTATGTCCATGTACTTATTTTTTAAAAAGCATAACCCAAAGATAATCCCAGATATAGTGTGTCGTCATACCAGATTTGCCCAACGTTTGTACTCATAAACCACTGGTCTGTAAAATGATAACTGTAAGAAAATTCCATTAATGCCCCCATGTTGGTGCGTTCAAATATTAAAATTGAATTTGTCGCGTCCATAGCAATAACCTGCTTTTTAGCATTAGTGATTCCACTTCCTGCCTTCAAATAGAGTTTATGTTTTTTGCTGTTGACCAAAAATAAATACAAATTCAAGTGTGCAAATGTGACACGCTGATACCCCAAACTATCTTGCACTTGAGTATTTGGGTCAACTCCTCGTGCATATCCTACCGAACTACCCAAGGATATAATTTTATTCAATTCCCTAAAGTATTCTCCTTGAATGAAATAGCTTGGAGTCTTGTACCCCGGAATTAAGCCTAAGAGGTTACTCTCGGGATAAAACCTGATGTAATTATGACTTAGTTTTAAATGATTGCGATAATGCCCCCATGTTTTTGCAGGAGTAGGAGGCCTAACAAGACTAAGCCTAGGCAACAAGTCAAAATTTTGCGAATTATCCTGTTTTAAAGACTGCGTTTCTAAAGCTATTGCTTGGGGTTCAAACAGTTCATCTATTTGAATTTTTTGAATGTTATTTTGGAGTTGGGAAATATCAATATTTTTTGGTGGGCTAATTATCGGATTTTGAGGTGGGCTAATATCTGTTTTGTTAATATTTTGGGTGGCTAAATACTGATTTGTTGGAGGCAGATAATTGTGAGTATTACTGACGATATTCTGCGCTGCAATTATTGGAGTGTTACTGATTTCTTTTTGAATTTTAACGACTTTTGAGGTGGGGTTATTAGCAATTTTTTTATTTAAAATATCATTATTAGCAATAGGCACCTCCTCTTTAGTGTTTGTTTTATTATCGGATTTTGAGACTTTATTTTCGTTGAATGTCTTTGTTGCTGCATCTTGCTTTTTTTCTTGTTTTGAAGCTAAAGATACATTTTGAGTATTCGTATTTGCCGAAGTAATTAAAGAAGAAATATAAAATGCAGCAGGTATTGAAAGCAGGAAAATTACCACTATAACATGCCACGCATTTATCTTTTGACCGACTTTATCTTTTTGCTGAATCGTTTGAAAATGTTCAAATGCTGATTCATCAAAAGGGGTTTTATATGCATTATATTTTTGTTTCAAGTCTTTCATAATCAGAGTGTTAGTTTGAGTTTTGGATAATAAGTAATACCTTTTTTAAGCACCATCTCTCTAAGTTTTTTCTTTGCCTCTGCCAAATACCACTTTGATGTATTGACCTTGATATTGAGTTTGTTGGCAATCTCTTTATGCGTCATTCCATCCAGTTCATACATCACAAAGCATAATCTATACGTATCATTGAGTTGGTTGATACACTTTAAGATTTCATCCATATTCAAATTGGAAATAGCATCATTCGATGCGTAGGATTCGAGACAATCGGCTTCTACATAAAGCAATTTTTTCTTATACATTGCCTTCTTTCTCACATGGTCAATACAATCATTTTTCAGAATCTTGTAAGCCCATTTGAGTAGCGACTGCTCATCTTCAACATCAATGAGATTCTTAAAAATATCAGCCACTGAATAATTGAAAACACCCGTAGCTTCTTCCTTATCAACACAATAAGCCAAAGGCACTTTGAATAAATTTTCGTAGAGCAATATATAGAGTTGACGCTCCTTGTCAGGTTCTCGCTTTTTTACACCTTCTATTAAATTTTTGACATTCATAGTTTTTGCTTCTACTCATAAAGCGAATCTCATGTGAGCAAGGTTGGTAAATTGAATTAAAATCTTGTTAATTCACCGTTATCTATAAAATAAAATTTTGATAATGCGTCAATGCTGCAATGCGATAATATCTTTGGTAGTGCTATTAATCTGGATTTTGGATATTGGGGAATTTGGAAATTGGAAATTAGGTAAAATACTCATAATCAATAATTTGTATTTTATTTTAAATTAATTATTTTACACTCACATTTCTGTTAAATTTATTTCTCCAAAATCAAATATCCCCAAGCATCCATTTCAATCGTCCGATTATCACCTTCTTCTTGAATGGATATTTTTTCTCCTGTGAAAATATTGGTATAATCAATTGCTTCTACATCTAAAAACTTCACGTTTTGTTTTTTATCAGATAAATTTAAGGCAACAAGAATTTCGTTATTCGCATCAGCTATACGGCGGAAGGCATACACCACATCGTCTTTATCCGTTTTCAGGCGGACGGGGTCGCTGTTGTTCGTAGCATTTTGGAGGGCGGTATTATTATGTTTGAGTGCTAATAATTTTCTGTAAAATTCTTCCATTGGAAAATCACCCCATTCAATCAAATCTTTCTCAAAAAACTCCAAACGTCGCTCAAGTGCATCTTCCTGTCCGGTATAAACCAAAGGCGTACCCGACAGCGTAGCTGACATCACTGCAAAGGCTTTGTGGGCATCGCCCATGCGTTCGTACTCGCTGCCATTCCATGAATTCTCGTCGTGATTGGAGGTGAAATAAAGGCGAGTCGCATTTTTGGGATATTCAGTGTGGTCTTTTTTGAGATATTCATCAATAAAGCTAACAGGCTTTTCGCCCTTTGCCATTTCATTCATAACATGGTGAAATTCCCAAGCATAAGTCACATCAAAACCATTTTTGTGGTACTGCGGACCTTCGGATTCTGCGAGCATGACGATAGGTTTTGACTTCCGCAATTCGGGGATGATTTCACCCCAAAATTCAATCGGAACACCATGCGCCACATCGCAACGAAAGCCATCTACATTACATTCTTCCACCCAAAATTTCAAGGTCTCCAAGTGATAATTCCACAGTTCTTTATTCTCAAAATTAAAATCGGCTACATCCGTCCAACCCCATGATTTGCCCGTATTCGGGTCTATCGGGTCTATAATTTTACCGTCTTTTTGGCTGTACCATTCGGGATGTTCTTTGATGAGTGGATTATCCCAACCCGAATGATTCGGCACAAAATCCAACATGACATACATGCCCGCATCGTGTATGGCTTTTACCATATTTTTAAAATCATCAAGCGTACCATGTTCAGGATTAGTGTCTCTGTAATCTGCCACCGCGTAATAGCTGCCCAAGCCACCCTTGCGTTTCTCTTTACTAATCGGTGTAATCGGCATAAACCATAGAATATCGACCCCCATTTTTTTCAATCGCGGCAGGTGCGCTTCAAAGGCTTTGAAGCTGCCTTCGGGCGTGTATTGACGCAGATTAACTTCGTAAATATTAGCATTTTTGAACCAATCAGGCGTGGGATG